>VAZZ01000453.1 GCA_005884715.1 Alphaproteobacteria bacterium
GGCGAAAGGCCCTTGCTGGCGGCCAGCGTGCCCCATAGCAGGCCGATGACACTGGCGGCGGCAATTACCGGCAAGATGTCGATCATCCCTTGCCTGAACTCAACGGCGGTCTTCGTCATTGTTCACTCCTGCAGAAGGCGATCACCTAGCAATGGGTCGCAGCGCCGTCTTGAAGGAATTTGCGCTGCCCTGCGGTGGCTCAGTTGAGGAGCGCGCAATATTGCCCGGGTGTCACGCCCAGCCTCGCCTTGAAGGCGCGCGTCAGATGCGCCTGGTCGGCAAAGCCGCATTGCACGGCGATATGGCTGGGACTCTCCCCTTCCCGCAACAATTCACGCGCGCGATGCACCCGGCGATCGACCAGCCAGGCATGCGGGGTAAGCCCCGTCGCTTTGCGGAACACCCGGATCAGATGCCAGGCGCTTAGGCCGACATGACGCGCGAGAGTCTGAAAATCGGTAGCCTCGGTCATATGGGCGATGAGATAATCCTTGGTGCGCGCGACCGCATCGGGCTCACGGCCTGCGGCAATGATCGCCGGCAATCCGCCGCCATAGCATTCGATCGCCGTCAGATAGAAGGTGAAGAGTTTCTCATCGGCGAGGAGCGTATCCTCGTCGTTCTCGAGCGCGCGATGCGCGTCGCAGAAAATGCGAGCAAGGTCAAGGTCACGCACGCCGGGCCATCTGAATTTCGGCGTGCCGACCGACCGGCCGGTGGCTTCGCGCATCAGCGACGTCAGGAAATCCGAACTTGGATAAGTCATCCGGTAGGAATAGCCGTAGCTGTCCGGTGCGCCGTCATGCACCTCTTCGGGATTGATGAAGCAGATGTTGCCGGCTTCGCAGCGCACTTTCACCCCCTTGTGCATGTAGCTGTGCACGCCATCGAGCGTGACGCCGATCACATAGGTTTCATGCGTGTGCGGCGGAAAGACATGCTTGCGAAACGTGGCGGTGAAGAAATCGAGATCGCCGTGCCGCGTGACCCGCCAGAAATGGGTTTCGTCTTCTGGCGCCTTGGGTTCGCCACCGAGAGAGTCGCGCGGGGAAATCTGCAGCATCGCCTAAATATAGCAATCCATCTTCCAGGTGCTTGAAGAAAATTGCTCCCATACATCGCGCGATCTCCCGGAACGACGTTATGCCCGGCCTTATCCGGGGTAATTGCCTTTACGTAACATTGACGCGGGCGATCCAGTTTACCAGCGCATTGACATAGGCGGCGAGCACCTTGCGCAGGGCCTCATCGGTCACATTGCCCGCTTCATCGATCGGTTTGTCCCTGAAGACGACATAGGCCTCGGGTCGGCCCATGAGCGCGATGCCGACGATCTTGCCCATGTCACGCTGCCGCAGGATGAAGACCGCTCGGTATCATGGCAGCAATGGACGCAAGCGGCCGGGCTGGGCAGTCCGGACTGGGCATCGCGTGGCCCGAGGCTTGCCTCGACATTGCTGCTGCAGGCGGCAGCGGCGGGCGATGGTGTTGCCTTGGTGCCCGCTCACCTTGCCGGCAGCCACATCGAGCGTGGCCACCTGATCAACCCATTCGCAGTCAAATTCGACAAAGGGCCAAGCTATTGGCTGGTGCGGCCACAGCGGGGCCTGTCATCGCCGGCCATTCGGGCCTTCTGCGCCTGGCTGCGCGCCGAGGCCGGAACGATAATCAGAGAAACAGGAGCGCCTGGGCCGTCAGGCGAGAACGTGGTTGGCCTTCTTCGTTTGAGGTTTGAGGCGAATTTCGAAACCGAAGGACGTGAGGATCAAAATCGAACGCTTGAGCCGATCAGTTTCGCGACGGACCTCTCCCATGAAGTCGGGCCCACGTTCTTCCCAGCCCAATATCCCAAGGCGCGTCCATTCCGAGCGGACAAAATTTTCGGCAACCTGACTGATCTGTTCGTCCGTCATCGTCATCTCCAGAAAAGCCGAAGTGACGATGACATTTCGGAGACGGCAAAGCGACGGTCGATATGGCCTTATCAACGACTTGACCGACATTGTGGTAGATCTGCATCGCTTTTGCAGCGATTCTTTATTCAATTTTCAGAAAAAACCAACGTCATTACACTATTCTAGTCTATTGATGATCTGTCCTCCGACCCTTCGCAACCACTCGGCCTCGTCGATTACCTCGACCCCATGTTTCTGGGCATCCTTGAGCTTGGAGCCGGCGCCGGGGCCGGCGATGAGGAGATCGGTCTTCTTCGAGACGGACCCGGCAACCTTGGCGCCCAGCCTTTCCGCCATGGCCTTCGCCTCTTCGCGGGTCATCTTTTCGAGCGCGCCGGTGAAGACGACGGTCTTGCCCGAAACCTGGCTCTGCCTGACCGCTTCGAGCGGCGTCGCCTCAACCTCAGCTAGCAGCTTGTCGAAAACCTCGACATTATGCGGCTCGCCGAAGAAATCGACGATCGCCTCGGCGACGATCGGACCGATACCGTCATGCGACATGAGCTCCTGATGGGCTTCCTCTTCCTTGCCCGCCGCGCGCATCGCCTCGCGTAAAGCACTCGCCGACCCGTAAGCGCGCGCCAGGAGCCTAACATTGGTCTCGCCGATATGCGGGATGCCGAGTGCGAAGATAAAGCGGTCAAGCGCGATGGTGCGGCGCTGACTGATCGCGGCAAAAAGATTGCGCGCACTGGTCTCGCCCCAGCCTTCAAGCTCCTCGAGCTTCACTTTGCGCTTCTCCAGCGTGAAGATGTCGGGCGGCGATGAAATGAAGCCGAGTTTCAGGAATTCCTCGATCACCTTGTCGCCCATGCCTTCGATGTCGAAGGCGTTGCGCGACACGAAATGTTTCAGGCGTTCTGCCCGCTGCGCCGCGCAGATGAGGCCGCCGGTGCAGCGCCTGACCGCATCGACTTTGCCGGTCTTCTCATTGACTTCGCGCACCGCGTGGCTGCCGCAGACCGGACAAATCTCCGGGAATTTGTAAGGCTTGGCATCCTTCGGGCGCTTCTCCGGCACAAAACCCAGGATCTGCGGGATGACATCGCCGGCGCGCTGCACGATGACCATGTCGCCGACGCGGATGTCCTTGCGGGCGATCTCGTCCGGGTTGTGCAAGCTGGCCCGGCTCACGGTCGTGCCGGCCAGTTTGACCGGATCCATGTGGGCCACGGGGGTGAGTTTGCCGGTCTTGCCCACCTGCCACTCGACTTTCAGCAGCCTGGTCAAAGCCTGCTCGGCGGCGAATTTCGAAGCCAAGCCTTGCCTGCCAGTCGAGCCGGTTGACCTTGTAGACGACGCCGTCGATGTCATAGCCGAGCATCGCTCTTTCACTTTCGATTTTGTGATAATGGGCAAGAAGTTCATCGGCCGAGCGGCACAGTTTGATCAGCGGATTGACCGGAAAACCCCAGTGCTTGAAGGCCTGGATGACGTCCCATTGCGTCTCGCCCGGAAGCTCCGACACTTCCCCCCAGGCATAGGCGAAGAAGCGCAACGGCCGGCTGGCGGTGATCTGGGGATCAAGCTGGCGCAGCGAGCCCGCCGCTGCATTGCGCGGATTGGCGAAGACCTTCTCGCCCGCTTGATTCTGCTTCTCATTCATCCTGGCGAAGTCCTTATGGGACATATAGATTTCGCCCCTTACCTCGAACACGTCAGGAAAGTCTGATACGCTGATCCGGTTCGGGATGTCCTTCACCGTGCGGACATTGTTGGTGACATTCTCGCCCTCGGTCCCGTCGCCGCGCGTGGCGCCCTGCACCAGAAGACCCTTCTCGTAGCGCAGCGACAGCGACAGTCCGTCGATCTTGGGCTCGGACATCACATCGATGTCGGCCGTCTCGCCAAGATTGAGAAAACGCCGGATGCGGCCGAGGAATTCCCTGACGTCCTCCTCCGCGAATCCATTGCCGAGGGAAAGCATCGGCACGCGGTGGCGAATCTTGCCGAATTTCGACTGCGGTGCGGCACCTACCCGCTGCGACGGTGAATCATCGCGCACCAGTTCCGGGAAACGCGCTTCAATGGCCTCATTGCGCAGGCGGAGCTTGTCGTAGTCGGCATCGGAGATTTCCGGCGCATCCTGGGCGTGATAGCGCTCATCGTGATGGGCGATTTCGCCGGCGAGCCGCTGGAGCTCGCGTGCCGCCTCCTTGGCGTTCAGCTTTTCGACGGGTTTCTCAGACACGGCAGTCATGCTTCGAGGTTTGATTTATCTCCGCTTAGCATGACCTCTATAACGCGACGAGACCCTAAACTGTCAGCATCAGTTCTCGGTTCCACCGACGATCTGGCGCGCCGTCGCCTCGATGAGCTTGCGCACCCGCTCCGCCTCTTCCGCCGACCACGGGCCGCGGCGCATATGCAGCGACTGTTTGAGCGTCCTCACCGCCTCACGCACCGAGTCCGGTGTCGAATGGATCGAGAAAGCCTGGGCGGCGAGGTCCATGCGCGATTGGATGCCTTTGAGAGCGACGCTGTTCTCTTCGAGAAAGGCCCGGCCCGTATCGGTGACCTGGTAGAGCTTCTTGGTGCCGCTCTGGGCTTCCGCGACGATATAGTCCTGCTCTTCGAGCAGCGTCAGCGTCGGATAGACAGCGCCGGGGCTCGGCGCATAGGCGCCGCCGAACTTCTCTTCGATGGCTCGAATGAGGTCGTAGCCATGGCGCGGTCTTTCGGCGATCAGCGACAGAAGGACCAGCCTCAGATCGCCGTGGCCGAACATCCGGCCGCTCCTTCCGCCGAAGAAACCGCCGCGGCCAAATCCATCTTCACCTTCAGAAGAACGGCCTCTGCGGGCCCAGCGCCCGCCCGGCGCGCAATCGTGACGCGGGCTATGCCGTCCATAATGATCGTGATGTCCAAACATGAGATATATCCTTTAATAGTCTCTATTACTGATTCTGAAGATATATCTTAAGTTATAATCTGTCAAGACCTGCCATTGCCTCCTCCAGTACCCGGTCAAATATTGGAGTGCGCGTAACCGGAGCGCGTCCGATTACGCGCGATTTGCTTGGTTTCATGCCAGCTTCAGATCATTCCCTCTGAAGGTGGCGGTCCCTCAGCCGATATATTCGGGCGTCGGGATGCTTTCCTTGGCTTCCCGCCTGGGCTGGAGCTCGGCCGGCAATTGCAGCACGTTCGCCATCTGGCCTCTGCGAAGCGCCGGCCGGTCCATATCGATCTGCGTGAACCGGGCAACCTTTCCGCCAAGTTCACCGCTCTCGAGGCCGAGCCCGCCAATTATTGCCGAGTTGCCTTGCACGTCACTCTCGAATGCAAGCTCCGTACCCGGACGAAGGCATACTGCAACACCCGGTTCATCGACAGCGCAGAACCCATGCGTGGTCGAACCGTCGAATGCTGACGTTACCAGTCTGTCTCCGACTTTTGCCGGGCGAGAGGCAACATGATGCAGACTATAGTCGCACATCGAAACATCTCCTCTACCTGTGAACAGCCAGAATGGTTGTCCTGCGCTCGATCAGTGCACATCATGGTGGCTATCATGTGGCCGCGAGTGCCCCATGATTTCATGTCGCGACGAATTTTCTTTCGTCGTTGAAGCCGCATTTCTCATCCGATAGAACATGAACGATCAGCGCTCCCCGATCCGAAGCAAGATGAACAATGCCCAGCATCCGCCGGTTGTGTCCAAGCATCTACACTTTTGATCTTGGAAGATTTAGAATAGCCACTCTGCTGGATTTCGCGGAAGTGCGAGACGGGCTGGGCGTGAGCTTTTGCGGTTGGACAGCCTGAAACTGTTCTCGGTGAACTCGCCGCACTCAACCATATAGACGCCGATCGCTATGAGCACCCCTTCATCCCGACGCTCATCGACGGGCTCGACCACGATCCTCTTTGAAACCGGCCTTGGCGCGCCCAATGGCGCGCTCCGTTCATGCCTGCAGGAACTCGGCATCGGTCCGGACGTTATCGACGTCGTGGTGCTCACTCACGGGCATCCGGACCACATTGGCGGCCTGATTGAGGACGAGAGGCCGGTTTTGCACGCGCGCGCTATGTGTTTGGTGCGGCCGAATTCGCCTTCTGGATGAAGGGCGAGGGGATACGCGACGTTAGGCTCAAAAACCGCGACCTGTTCATGCGCACATGCGCAGGACTGGCAGATCGGGCCACATTCGTAGAACCTGGCCAGCAGATCGTGCCGGGAATCTCGGCCATCGATGCTGCGGGGCATTCGCCGGGGCTAATGGCGTTCGAGGTCGAGAGCGAAGGGCAGTGCCTGCTGATCTGGTCGGACACATGCTTGCACTGTGTCGTGTCTATCCAGCATCCAGACTGGCACGCGCATTTCGATGACGACAAGGAAAAAGCGGTTACGACGCGAGAACGACTGCTCGCCATGGCGGCTGATCAGCGGATTCTCGTTGCCGGTCACCACATGCCTTTTCCGGGCCTGGGCTATGTCCAGCGTGCGCAAAACTCCTTTCGCTGGCTGCCGATCAGCTACCAGTTGAATCTCAAGAACCAACTCTGAGCAGCCGGTCCGCCTGGGCGCGCGCTTCTTCCGTTACCCTGGCGCCGGACAGCCCATGCGCTTCCTGCCCACCTCCTCCATCTTGCTAATAAGCATATGCTGGCCGGCTTGGGCGGCGACTTGCGGCGAGTGGGTCACCGCCAATACCTGCAGGCTTTGCGCCAGACGCGACAGCCTGACACCAATGGCATCGGCAACCGCGCCACCGACGCCGGTATCGATCTCATCGAAGACGAGCGTCGGCGCCGATCCCTTTGCCGCCAATACGACCTTCAGCGCCAGCATGAAGCGGGCAAGTTCGCCGCCGGAGGCGACTTTCATCAATGCCGACAAGGGCGTGCCGGGATTGGCGGCGACGAGGAATTCGACCTTGTCGAAACCATACGCGCCGGAGCGCCCGTGATCGGCCTCGACACGGGTCTCGAAACGGGCCCTCTCGAGCTTCAGCGGCGCCAGTTCCGCCACCACTGCATCGTCGAGCTTGCGGGCGGTCTTCTTGCGCTTCTCGCTCAATTGGCGCGCCGCTTCGTCGAAGGCCTCGCACTGGACCTTGTAGGCGGCTTCGAGCCGCGCCAGTTCCGCGCCACCATCGGCGATCGCCTGCAATTCACCCTCCATGCGCTCGCGCACGCCCGCCAGCTCATCGACCGGACACTTATATTTGCGTGCCGCGGCTCTGAGCGCGAACAGCCTTTCTTCCGATTGCTCCAATTCGCGCGGATCGAAGGCGAAAGCCCGCAGCGCTTCGGCTGAGGCGCGGTGCGCCTCGTCCATTTCATGCAGCACGCGGTCGAGCGCTTCGCAGATGCGGTCGAGACGGCCCTGCGCTTGGTCTTTGCGCCGCTCGAGCTTGCGCAAGGCGGCATTGAGGCGCGCTTCCACCGCGCCATCGCCTGACAGCGCATCTTCAGCCTCGTTCAGGGCCTGCGCGAACTGTTCGGCATTCATCATGATCTGGCGCAGATCGGCGAGCTTGGTTTCCTCATCGGCCTTGGGATCGAGCTTGCGCAATTCATCGACGGCATGGGTGAGAAAATCACGCTCGGCTTCCGACCTGGCGAGCAGCGCCTTGTGCTCGGCGAGCCGCGTCTCGGCCTGGCTCAGCGCCTCCCACAGGCCGCGCACCTGCTCGGCATCGGCATCGAGTCCGCCAAAGGCATCGAGCAGCCGGCGGTGATTGGCGGGGCTGACCAGAGCGCGGTCATCATGCTGGCCGTGGATCTCGGTCAGGGTTCCGGCAATCTGGCGGAGAAGATTGAGGCTGACCGGCTGATCATTCACGCTGGCGCGGCTGGGTCCATCGGCATTTTGAATCCGTCTGAGGACCAACTCGCCATCGGCTTCGATATCCTGGCCTGCCAGGATGTCGAAGGCCGCATGCGTTTTCGGCAGCGAGAAAGCCGCGGTGACGACGCCCTTCTCGGCGCCGCTGCGTACCAGTCCGCTGTCGCCCCTCGCCCCCAGTGCCAGTCCGAGCGCATCTAGGAGGATGGATTTTCCAGCGCCCGTTTCGCCGGTGAGCACGGTAAGGCCGCGCTCAAGGGCTAGGTCGAGCTTTTCGATGAGGACGATGTCGCGGATGGAAAGCGCCGTCAGCATGGCGCCCTTATAGCTGAGTCTGTGAGAAAGGCGCGAGAGGGTTCAGAACGGGTTGACGGAACTTACGGCTCTGCTGATCCAGGACTGCTTGTTCTCGGCCGGCAGGATGCCGTCATTCTGCAGGAGCGCATAAGCATCCTTGTACCATTGGCTGTTCGGATAATTATAGCCGAGCACGGCAGCGGCGGTCTGCGCTTCCGACCTGACGCCAAGGGCAAGATAGCCTTCCGTCAGTCGATAAAGCGCTTCCGGCGTATGCGATGTGTTCTGATATTCGGTGATCACCCGCTTGAAGCGGTTGATGCCGGCGAGATAGGAGCCTTTCTTCAGATAGTAGCGCCCGATTTCCATCTCCTTGCCCGCCAGATGGTCGCGCGCCAGCGTAGCCTTGGCTTGGGCATCCTGGGCATAGGGGGTACCGGGATAGCGGCGGCTCACTTCCTCGAGCGAGGCGAGCGCCTTCTGCGTTTTCGTCTGATCGCGCCGGACATCCATGATCTGCTCGTAGTTGGAGAGCGCGATGAGATAATAGGCGTAGGAGGCATCCTTGTGGCCAGGATGCAGGGTGATGAAGCGCTGGGCCGCGTTGATCGCCTCGTCATAGGCATTACGCTGATATTGCGCATAGGCCTGCATGAGCTGCGCCTTGGTGGCCCAGGCCGAATAGGGATGCTGGCGCTCGACCTCGCTGAAAGTCTTGGCCGCGGTACGGTACTCGCCCGACTGCATCTGTTCGAGGCCCTTGTTGTAGAGCGGTCCTACAGGCTCGGTCTTGTCGGCAGCATCGAGATCGGGCGCAATGGCATCGCCCGAAGCGGAAGCTGCCTGCGTCGATGTCGACGATCCGCGGTCGAGCAGATTGGACATGCTCGAACAGGCGCCAAGCGCCAGCGCGACCGCGATCACGGAACCAAGGCGCAGCCCTGCTGCAAACCGGACTCTAGCCAAAGAAACAAGGGTCAATCGTCGAATTCCCGATGTCAGATTGGCCGCCTTCTACCCCTCCACGACCCGGGATTCCAGCAGCCCCAGGCTGTTAGATGCAGAAAACCCGGCGGAAGTGTGACCGCCGGGTTTTTCGCTAAGTGCTGCAGTAGTTTAGTCTGGAGCGCTTTCTGCCAAAAGCTTGCCCCGGACCCGATCCGGGGTTGCTCGACTTTGGCGACAGCGCTCCAATGCCTTTAGTTCGCCTGGCGGCGCAGAAACGCTGGAATCTCAAGCTGATCATCGTCATAGGCGGGCTGCGCTGTGCCTGTCACCGGCATCTGGGCAACCTGTGGGCGCTGTGGCTCGCTCGCCTGGATGCGCGGTTCATGCCGCGCCCTGGCATCGGGCTCCGGCTGTGGAATATCGCCCTTGCGGCTCAGGCCAACGCCGGCCAGCCGCTCGAACAATCCGCGCTTCTTCTTGGCGGCATGTTCGGCGATATTCTCGATGCGATTCTGCTGCGCCGCGATCTGGCGCTGCGCGATGGGCGGGAAATCCTCAGCGGCCGGCATCCGCGGCGCCGTCGCCGGGACGCGAGCCTGATGGATGACCTGCTGGGTAGCTTCCAGCTCGTCTTGCTCGTCCTCGTGATGCTGCACGGGCTGGGGTCGCGGAGCCGGCGCCGCGCGCTTGATCTGCGGCGCTGTGGCGACCGGTGCCATTGGCGCCGGCTTCTTCACCGGGATGGGCTGCTTGCCGGTGTAGCCGAAAACCGGGCGGGCCGGAGTTTCCTGCTCTTCGGCTGGCTCATCATCGGTGAGAGACTCAGATTCGATTGCAAGACCGGTGGCCACCACCGACACGCGCATCGTGCCTTCGAGCGAGTCATCGAAAGTGGCGCCAAGAATGATATTCGCATCCGAATCCACTTCCTCGCGAATGCGGGTGGCGGCTTCATCGACCTCATAGAGCGTGAGATCGGGGCCGCCGGTAATCGAGATCAGGAGTCCGCGGGCACCGCGCATCGACACATCGTCGAGCAGCGGGTTGGAGATCGCCGCTTCCGCCGCCTCGATAGCGCGCTTCTCCCCGGAGGCCTCGCCCGTTCCCATCATTGCCTTGCCCATCTCGCTCATGATGGCGCGGACATCGGCGAAGTCGAGATTGATGAGGCCTTCCTTTGTCATCAGTTCGGTGATCGAGGCGACGCCCGAATAGAGCACCTGGTCGGCCATGGCGAAGGCTGCCGCGAAGGTCGTTTTCTCATTGGCGACCCGGAACAGATTCTGGTTCGGGATGACGATCAGCGTATCGACACTCTTGGCGAGAAGCTCGATGCCGCGCTCCGCCGTTTGCATGCGCCGGACACCTTCGAAGTGGAATGGCTTGGTCACCACGCCAACGGTGAGGATGCCCTGCTCTTTCGCCGCCCGGGCGATGACCGGTGCCGCACCTGTGCCGGTGCCGCCACCCATGCCCGCCGTGATGAAGCACATATGGGCGCCAGCGAGATGGTCGAGGATTTCGGGCAGTGCCTCTTCGGCGGCGGCGGCGCCAATCTGCGGCTGTGAACCAGCCCCCAGGCCCTGCGTCAGCGCCGTGCCCATTTGGATGCGCCGCTCGGCGGCACTCTGGGCCAACGCCTGAGCGTCGGTATTGGCGACGACGAACTCGACACCGACGAGCCGGCTTTCGATCATGTTGTTGACGGCGTTCGGCCAGACTCGGCACGGTGAGATTTATCGTCATGTTAGGCACCTGGAACTTGATTTTCCCCAGAGGGAATCTTTCTTACCCATTCGCTAACAAGTGGTTAACAAACGCTAACCAGGGTAATATTTTTTGAATCAAATTTGACTCAGAACGAGGCACCGGCAGGGTAATTCCTTGACCAAAGCTAATAAAGTTGCTTCCATCGAGCTCACATCTTGCACGAACTAATCACCATAAACATTTGAAATAAAAAGGACTTGCGCCCAAAGTTTCGGCAGGCCGCGGCAAGCCGGATGAAGGGTCGGCTAAGTTTAGGATTTTCTACTCAGAAACTGTCGGCGATCCACTTGCCGACGCGGCGGAAATAGCCGGCTTGCGCTTCCTTCATCGCCTGGCGGGCGACTGCAGCCGAATGGCGGATGTCGGGCTTGAGCGCATAGTTGAGAAGCCCGAAAGCAGTGGCAAAAGCAGGCGAGCGGGCGGCTTCCGGCATGCCAGCGACCGGCAACGGAGCGCCAAGCCTGACCTGCCGGTTGAGCCATTGCGCGGCGATTTCCCGCACCCCGGTCAATTCGCTGCCTCCCCCGGTCAAAACGACACGGCTGCCCGTCAGCCTGGCAAAGCTTGCCTGGTCGAGGCGCTCGCGGACCATTTCGAGGATTTCCTCGAGACGCGGCCGGATGATGCCGGTCAGCATCGATTTGGGCGCATGATAGATCGTGTCGACACCGCGCTCGCCAAGCAGCGGCACGGCCACGGTCTCGCGATCATCGATGGCGGTGGCCATGGCGCTGCCGAACAGCGTCTTCAGGCGCTCGGCATGGGCGATGGTGGTGGACAGTCCCCGCGCTATGTCATGCGTGATATGCATGCCGCCAATCGCGATCACATCGGCGAACACCAGCTGATCGTCGTGGAAAGAGGCGATGCCGGTGGTGGCGCCGCCCATGTCGATGAGCGTCACGCCGAGCTTGATCTCGTCCCCGGCGAGAACCGAGCGCGCCGCGGCATAAGGTGCGACGACATAATCGGCGACCGAGAGATGGCAGCGCTCGATGACCAGCGCCAGATTGCGCAACGCCGCAGGTTCGGCGGAGACGACATTGACTTCCGCGGTGAGCGTGGTGCCGAACATGCCGAGCGGCGAGGTGATGCCGCGCGCAGCGTCGAGATGGAATTGCGCTGCTGCCGTGTGCAATGTTCGCCGGCCGGGCTGGTGTCCCTGGGCCAGAGCGGCACGGGTCGCGGCTTCGATATCCTGCGCCGTGACCTGGCCGGTTCCGGTCTGGACCGCGCCGGCATATGAATTCGATTGCGGCCTGCCGCCGGCGACATTGACGAATACCGAGGTGATCGTGCGCTTGGCCATTTTCTCGGCCGCATCGACCGCCAGCCTGATGGCGCGCTCGGCCTGATCGAGATCGACAATGGCGCCGTTGCGGGTGCCGCGCGCCGCCTGACAGCCGAAGCCGAGAACGCGCAAAGCGGAAGCTTCCTTGCCATCGGCGGTGCGGCGGTTCTGGCTGACCGCCTCGCCGATGAGGCAGCTGATCTTGGTGCTGCCGATATCGAGCGCCGCGACGAGGCTGCCTTTGCTGGCAACCGGGCCCTTTGCATCACCCTTTGCGGGCAGCTCAATGACGGTCATGCAAAAGTCCCTCTCCCACGCACGAATGACTCACTGTTTCTGGCTTACCTTGAAGTCCTTAATATCTTTTTCCGGCGCGACGGGCTCCGCCAGCTGGACGATGACTTCACCGGGCAATCTCAGATCGATCGACTTGATGCCTTTGCTGAGGAGACCCTGATTGCGATCGAGCCCGACGAGCGTCGCGAGCGCCTTGGCCGTGCCCGTTTCGGGAAGGGCGACGGTCACGCCATTATCGAGATAGAGAGTCCAGCGCCTTTGCCCGACCCGCGCGGCAGCGGCGATACGCGCTTTCACTTGCGGCACAGCCTCGAGTTCGCCCACCAGCTCCGCGGCCGCTCGATGCGCACCCTCGCCGGTGACGAGCAGCAGCGAAGAGAGCCGCCCTGGATCAAGCGTGCTCATCGCGGTACCGGTCTGGTCGATCACATAATGCGCTCCGTCACGCTGCCAGATGGCGAAAGGCTGCCTTTCGGTGACGACGATATCGAGTCGATTCGGATATTTGCGCAAGATACGGGCCGAGGCGACCCAATCGAGATTCTCCAGAAGAGAGCGTGCCCGCGACGCATCGAAGCCGACCAGCGAGCCGCCGGGCCGAACGCCAATGGCAGACAGGAGCGTTTCCGGTTCCTGATGGACGAGACCGGTGATGCGGATGTCATCGGCGGCAAAGCCGAACGAGCTCGCGAGCTCGCCCGGCAGCTTGCGCCACGGGCTTCCGTCATAATCGAGATGCCCACCGATGACGAGGCCATGGATGATCGCGCCAAACAGCAGGGCCACCGCCCCCGACCTTGCGATCAAGCGCGCCCGCAAGCTCGGGCCCGATGGCGGCAGCCGGCGAAGAGCCATCAAGATGGGACGCCGGATATGCTCGAGAAATTTCATCTATTCACCGACGCGTCATTGACCATCCAGGTCACCAGGTCTTCGAAACTATGGCCGGCATGCGCAGCGAGCTCGGGAACGAGCGATGTGCCCGTCATGCCGGGTTGCGTGTTGACTTCGAGAAGGATCAGTTCGCCGTCACTGCCCGGCGTGTCGTCATAGCGGAAATCCGACCGGCTCACCCCTTTGCATCCCAAAGCCTGATGCGCCGCCAGCGCATATTGCTGCACCTTGCGATAGACATCGCGCGGGATTTCCGCCGGCAGTACATGCACCGATCCGCCTGGCGCATATTTCGCCCGGTAGTCATAGAAGCCGACCGCGGGGAGGATGTCGATCACGCCGAGTGCTACATCGCCCATCACCGCGCAAGTGAGTTCCTTGCCCGGAATGAACCGCTCCGCCAGGACCTGATCACCGAAAAGCTCGCGCTCCTCGAGGATGATCGTGGCCGGCCCGTTGGAACTGTGATCGATGATGTGGACACCGACGCTCGAGCCTTGCGCCTGTGGTTTGAGCACATAGGGCAGAGGCAAGGGATGCTGGCTGGCGGCGAATTCGAGATCGACAACCCGGCTGTCGGCCACCGGAACGCCGGCGGCTGCAAACAGGATCTTCGACTTCACCTTGTCCATGGCGATCGCCGAGGCGCGCACGCCCGAATGCGTGTAGGGGATTTCGAGCGTCTCGAGGATGGCCGCCATGCAGCCGTCCTCGCCCCATTTGCCATGCAGCGCGTTGAACGCTACGTCGGGCCTGAGATCGGCGAGGACTTGCGGGATATTGCGCTTCACATCGATAGGCGTGACCTTGAAACCGGCGCGGCGCAGCGCATCGGCGCAGGCTTCGCCGGTCGAAAGACTCACATCGCGCTCAGCCGACCAGCCGCCCATCAGGACCGCGACTTGGGTGAAACTCGGATCGCGCTCAGGCATGTTCAGTGCCCTCCGCCGAAATGCCGATGCGTTTGATCTCCCAGTCCAGTTCGATGCCGGATTTGTCTCTCACGCGATGGCGGATGGTCTCGCCGAGTTCTTCGATCTGGGCGGCGGTGGCGCCTCCCTCATTGATCAGAAAGTTGCAGTGCAGTTCGGAAACCTTGGCCGGCCCGATGGAAAATCCACGCAGTCCCGCCTGATCGATGAGTTGCCACGATTTGTGGCCGGGCGGATTCTTGAACGTCGATCCGCCGGTGCGGCTCTTGATCGGCTGCGTCGCTTCGCGCCGTTCGGTGACATCGTCCATGGCGCGCGCGATCTGATCGCGCTCTCCAGCCTCGCCCTGTAGCAGGGCCTGGGTGAAGACGAAATCTTCCGGCGCACCGCAATGGCGGTACGTATACTGCATGTCGCCATTCGACAGCACGTGTAGCGATCCCCTCCGGTCAACGGCCCGCGCCTCCAGAAGAATATCCTTGGTCTCGCGGCCATAGGCTCCACCATTCATCCGAAGCGCGCCGCCAATCGTGCCGGGTATACCTCTCAGAAAGGTTAATCCTCCGATACTAAGGTCGAGGGCGAAGCGGGCGACTCTGACGTCAAGCACCGATGTTCCGGTTCTGATCCGATGTCCGGCTTCGGCCTTGACCTCACCGAAGCCCTTGCCGAGCCGGATGACCATGCCGGGCACGCCGCCATCGCGCACCAAGAGGTTGGAGCCGACCCCTATCACATTGACCGGGACATCATCGGGCGTTTGCCTGACCACATCGGCGAGGTCGGCCTCATCGGCGGGCGAAAACAGTACCTCGGCCGGACCGCCGACGCGGAACCAAGTCAGTTCGGCGAGTGGAAAATTGGCTTCCAGCCTGCCGCGCGGCTTCGGCAGCCGCTCGAGCAGCTTCTCCCCATCTATTTTGCGCATCAGGCACCTCCGGTCTTGCCGTCAAGCGCCGCCAGTTGCTGCGGCAGTGCATAGGCCCACTGCGTGATGGTTCCTGCTCCCAGGCACACGATGATGTCGCCGGACTTCACCAGGCCCTTGATCATGGGCGCCAACTGCTCCGGCGCATCGATCTTCTGCACGCCGCGATGGCCGCGCGATCTCAGGCCCTCGACGAGCGCATCATGGGTGGCGCCCTCGATCGGGCTCTCGCCTGCCGCATAGACGGGAGCGATGATGACCTGGTCGGCATTATTGAAGCATGAGCAGAATTCGGCAAACAGCGATGACAGGCGCGTATAGCGATGCGGCTGCATAACGGCGATCACCCGGCCTTGCGCGACGCCACGCGCCGCGCGCAGTACGGCCGCGATTTCCACCGGATGATGTCCGTAATCGTCGAACACGGCAACGCCGTCATGCTCGCCGGTGCGCGTGAAGCGGCGCTTGACGCCGGCGAAGCTCTTGAAGCCGGCGCGAATTTTTTCCTCAGATATGCCAAGCTCTCGCGCCACCGCGAAGGCGGCCGTCGCATTGAGCGCATTGTGATCGCCCGGCATCTGCAAAGTGAGATCATTGGCGTCATGCGCCATGCCTTTGCGCCGGTCGGTCACGCGCACGGTGAAGCGCATCTCGCCATTGCCGTAGGACGGATCGATGAGACGCAGGTCGGCCTGCGGGCTTTTCCCATAGGTGATGATGTGCCGGTCGCGCACCCGCCCAATCAGCGCCTGGACTTCCGGATGATCGATGCACATCACCGCAAAACCGTAGAACGGGATATTCTCGACGAAAGCGAGGAAGGCGTCCTTGGCCTTGTCGAAGGTGCCATAGTGATCGAGATGCTCGGGGTCGATATTGGTGACGATCACCACATCGGCTGGAAGTTTCACGAAAGTGCCGTCCGATTCATCTGACTCGACCACCATCCAATCGCCCTTGCCGAGGCGCGCATTGGTGCCATAGGCATTGATGATGCCGCCATTGATGACGGTCGGATCGAAGCCGCCCGAATCGAGCAACGCCGCAACCAGCGACGTCGTCGTTGTCTTGCCATGCGTGCCGCCGACAGCGACGCAGGATTTGAATCGCATCAGCTCGGCCAGCATTTCGGCACGCCGCACGATTGGCAGGAAGCGGCTCCTCGCCTCGGCGAGCTCCGGATTGTCAGGCTTTACTGCCGATGACACCACAACGACCTGCGCATCGCGGTATTGTAGTTGTCGATCAGATCCGAGCCTTGCACCTTGTAGCCGAGCGTCGCCATGACTTCAGCGATGCCGCTCATGCCGATGCCGCCGATCCCGATGAAATGGATCGGCCCGACTTCGCGCGGAAGTTTCATTTTTGTATCGTCTCCTTGGTCGGCCCGCGGGCGGCGAGTTCCTCGACCACATCGGCGAGGCGCTCGGCGGCGTCCGGCACGCCTAGCGCCAGGGCGGCGCGCGCCGCCCCGGCCAGTTCGTCGTCTTGATACCTGAGACGCGTCAGAAATGCAGCGAATTCTTGTGGGGCTAGATCGGCCTGCGGCATGACCCAGCCGCCGCCCTTGCCGGCAAAGAATTCCGCATTGGCGAGTTGGTCATTGTCGAGCGCATGCGGCAAGGGCACCATGACCGCTGGTCGGCCGATGACGCCCAGTTCGGCGATGGTTGAAGCGCCCGAGCGGCAGATGATCAATTGCGCGTCGCTGAAACGCTGCGGCATGTCGGCGAAGAATGAGGCGAGTTCGAAGACGACATCGAGCGCGCCATAGGCGGCCTTCACCCGTTCGATATCTTCAGGCCGGCATTGCTGGACGATCTTGAGATTGCGCAGCACCGCCTTGGGCAGGAGCTTGAGCATTTGCGGCATGAATTCGGCGAAGAAGCGGGCTCCTTGGCTGCCGCCAAAGACCAGGAGATTGAACGGCTCATCGGCAGCGGCAGGACGATAGGCTTGCGCCTTTTTCTCGAGCACGATGTTGCGCACCGGATTGCCGGTATAGCGCAGTTTGTCCTTCGAGCCTTCCGGCAGCCGGCCGAGAACCGGAAAGGACGACGCCACGGCATCGGCGTAGCGCGACAGCGCCCGATTGGCGCGCCCCATCACCGCATTCTGGTCGTGGATACAGGACGGTATGCCAAGCCTCGAGGCGGCGATGACGGGCGGGAATGAGGGATAACCGCCGAAACCGGCAAGAGCGACCGGCTTGAGCCGTGCCAGAACCCGGCGCGCGGTCTGATAGCCGCTGTAGAGCCTGAGAAGCTGCAGCGGCAGGAGCAAAGGCCTGGCAAGCGAGACGGTCGCCGCCGGCACCAGATGGGTCTCGATAGCGGGAAACGAGCGGCCATAGTCGCGCACGCGCTCATCCGTCATCAGATGGATGACATAGCCACGCCGGATCAGCGCTTCGGCCAATGCCTGGGCCGGGAAGAGATGTCCGCCGGTCCCGCCGGCGGCGAGCACGACAGACCGGTTCTCAGCTCTAACTCCGTTCATCTTGGATCTCTAGGCGCCTTGGGCGCTCAAGACGGGATCGGCCTGGGCCGCGAGCGTGCGTGAGCGCGCAAAAGCGAGCACCAGGCCCATGGCGAAAGCCATGCCGATGAGCGATGAGCCGCCATAGGAGATGAACGGCAAGGTCATGCCCTTGGCGGGGAGCAGCGAGACATTGACACCCATATTGATCACCGCCTGGAGGCCGAAGATGATGGCGAGGCCGCTCATCGACAGTGTCGCGAAGGGATCGGACTCCGATTTGGCGCGGCCCAATATGCGCAGCACGATGAAGGCGAAGAGAATGATCAACCCCATGCAGGCGATGAATCCGAACTCTTCGCCGACCACCGCGAAAGTGAAGTCGGTATGCGAGTCGGGCAGGATCTGTTTCGCTTCCCCGCCGCCGGGACCGGTGCCGAACAGGCCGCCATTCTGGAAGGCCTGTGTGGCGGTATCGACCTGGAAAGTGTCGCCCTTCTCCGGATTGAGGAAGCGGTCGATGCGCGAGGCCACATGGGGAATCACCTGGTAAGCCAGGAATAGACCGGCGACGCCGAGCGAGCTGATGCCTAAAATCAGGATCCACGGGATGCCGTAGATGAGCAGCATGGCGATGAAGGTGATCACGACCAGCGCCGACTGGCCGAAATCCGGCTGCAGCACCAGGAGGCCGACAAAGACGCCCGCGAGCAGCAGGGCGATCAGCAGTCCGGG
>VAZZ01000454.1 GCA_005884715.1 Alphaproteobacteria bacterium
TGGGCATCAACAAATCGCAAGTACTGCATACTGCTCAAAGTCTGCATCACGATCACGTGCCGGCGGAGCGCGCCGGCCTGGCTCGCGCCTGGATCGACCGGCGCTTCGGCCAGAGCGGCGGCGGGGCGACGGTGATCCCCGAGAAGAAGCCGCAAGTGGATTTCCACTTCAAGAGCATGGCCGAACTGGCGCAAGCCCATCGCAAGAGCGCATGACCGGTTCAAGCAGCGCAGACAAAAAAGCCCGGCGGATCGCTCCGCCGGGCTTTTAGTTCATGCGATGCCGTAGCTCATTCAGCGGCAGGCAGGACTTCCTTGCCCTTCGCCTGCTCTTCGAGGATGAGCGTATCGCGCCGGTCAGCCACCTGCTTGAAGCGCGACAGCATGCCGCCGGTGCCGGCCGGGATGAGCCTGCCGACGATGACGTTCTCCTTGAGGCCTTCGAGCGTGTCGATCTTGCCGACGACTGAGGCTTCGGTAAGCACCCTCGTCGTCTCCTGGAACGACGCAGCTGAGATGAAGGAGCGGGTCTGCAACGATGCCTTGGTGATGCCGAGCAGAACCGGAACGCCGGATGCCGGCTCACCGGTATTGGTGATCTCGACCTTCTGCAGCATCTGGCGGACAATCACCTCGATGTGCTTGTCGTTGATGCTGACACCCTGCAGCCGGTAGACTTCCTGAATCTCGTTGACGAGGTAGGAAGCGAGTTCCTCCACGCCCTTGATTGCCAGGATGTCATGCGGTGCCGGATTGCCGTCCAGGATGTACTCGCCCTTTTCGATGAAGTCGCCTTCCTGCACGGGCAGGTGCTTGCCCTTCGGGATGAGGTATTCCACCGGTTCGATCGTGTCGTCCTGCGGAACGATGCGGATACGCCGCTTGTTCTTGTAGTCGCGTCCGAATTCGACGCGGCCCGAGATCTCGGCGATGATCGCATGGTCCTTGGGCTTGCGCGCTTCGAAGAGTTCGGCAACACGCGGCAGACCGCCAGTGATGTCGCGGGTCTTGGCACTTTCGAGCGGGATGCGCGCCAGCACGTCGCCGGCCTTCATCTTGGCGCCCGGATCGACCGACAGAATGGCGTCGACCGAGAGCAGATAGCGGGCTTCGCCGCCGCGGGCGAGCTTCGCCACCTTGCCGTCCGCATCCTTGATCACGATGGCGGGCTTCAGCGAGGAGCCCCGCTGATTGCTGCGCCAGTCGATGATCACGCGGTTGGTGATGCCGGTGGCCTCGTCGGCGATTTCATTCACCGATACGCCCTCGACGACATCCTCGAACTCGACCGTGCCGTCGGCCTCGGTCATGATCGGGCGCGTATAGGGATCCCACTCAGCGAGCTTGGTGCCGCGCTTGATCTGGTCGCCTTCATCGACAAACAGCCGCGTGCCGTATGTCACCTTATGGACGGCGCGCTCATTGCCCTTGCCGTCTTCGACGACGATGGCGACGTTGCGGCCCATGACGATGAGCTTGCCGGACGAGTCCCTGACCACGTTCTTGTTGCGGAACCTGATCTTGCCTTCATGGTTCGATTCGACGAACGACTGGTCGAGCACCTGCGCCGTGCCGCCGATATGGAACGTGCGCATGGTGAGCTGCGTACCCGGCTCGCCGATCGACTGCGCCGCAATGACGCCGACCGCTTCGCCCATATTTACCGGCGTGCCGCGGGCGAGATCGCGCCCATAGCACTTGCCGCAGACGCCGAACTTGGTCTCGCAGGTGAGCACCGAACGGATCCGGGCTTCCTGGATGCCGGCCTTCTCGATCACCTCGACATGCGATTCGAGGATCTCATCACCCGCCGGAACGATCATGTCGCCGGTAGCCGGATCCTTGATATCATCAGCCGCGGTGCGGCCGAGGATACGCAAGCCCAGCGAGGCGATGACTTCGCCCGCATCGATGATCGGACGCGCGGTGATGGCGGATTTGGTGCCGCAATCTTCCGTCGTGATGATGCAGTCCTGCGCCACATCCACGAGGCGGCGGGTCAGGTAGCCTGAGTTCGCCGTCTTGAGCGCCGTGTCGGCCAGACCCTTGCGGGCGCCGTGCGTCGAATTGAAGTATTCGAGAACGGTGAGGCCTTCCTTGAAATTCGAGCTGATCGGCGTTTCGATGATCTCGCCTGAGGG
>VAZZ01000455.1 GCA_005884715.1 Alphaproteobacteria bacterium
CATTCGCGCGCGGGCCGCTATGCGCTCATCGCGGGGGCTGCCGCCTTGATTGCCATCGCCTTGACGCTGATCTTTTGAACCGGATGTTCGACGCGCTGATTATGGGCATAATGACATGATGACCACCCTCTCGGGCAAAAGCGTTCTCCTCATTATAGGCGGCGGCATCGCCGCCTATAAGAGCCTCGAGCTCATCAGGCTCCTGAAGCAGCGCCAAGCCAAGGTGACCGCGATCATGACCAAGGCGGCCGGGCAATTCGTTACCGAGCTTTCGGTGGCGAGCCTCACGGGCGAGAAAGTCTATACCGATCTCTTCAGCCTCACCGATGAGGTCGAGATGGGCCATATCGAATTGTCGCGCTCGGCCGATCTCCTGGTCGTGGCGCCGGCGAGTGCCGACCTCATGGCCAAGATGGCGCAGGGTCTCGCCAACGACCTTGCATCGACGACGCTGCTCGCGACCGACAAGAAGATCCTGATCGCGCCGGCCATGAATGTGCGCATGTGGCGGCATCCGGCGACGATGCGCAATTTGGCGACACTGAAGGCCGACGGCGTGGGCGTCATCGGTCCCAATGACGGCGAGATGGCGTGCGGCGAATATGGGCCGGGACGCATGGCGGAACCCACCGAGATTCTGGCCGGGATCGAAGCGCATTTCGCCGGCGGGGCACTCCCGCTGATGGGTGCTGCATCCCGCCCGCTCACCGGCCGCAAGGTCTTGATCACCGCCGGGCCGACGCATGAGCCGATCGACCCGGTGCGCTATATCGCCAACAGATCGTCAGGGCGCCAGGGCTATGCGCTTGCCCAAGCCGCAGTGGCGCTGGGCGCCGAGACGGTCCTGGTATCGGGCCCGGTGCATCTGCCGATCCCGCCCGGCGCCCAGATGATGCCGGTCGAAACCGCAGCCGAGATGCTCAAAACCGTGGAAGCCGAGCTTCCCGCCGATATCGCGATCTTTGCGGCGGCCGTCGCCGACTGGCGTGTTGCTTCCGCCTCCGGGCAGAAGATCAAGAAGGGATCAAGCGGATTGCCCGACCTCAAGCTCGCCGAAAATCCCGACATCCTGAAGACCGTGGCGGGAGCCAAGGCGAAGCGGCCGAAGCTCGTGGTGGGGTTTGCGGCGGAGACCGAGAATGTCATCGCGAATGCCAAGAGCAAGCTTGCCAAGAAAGGTTGCGATCTCATCATCGCCAATGATGTGAGCGCCGACAAGGGCGTCATGGGCGGTAACAGGAACACAGTGCATCTGGTGTCGGCCACGGGCGTAGAGAGCTGGCCCGAACTCGACAAGCAGGAAGTGGCGCGGCGCCTAATGGAAGACTTCGCCCGGCGCATCGGAACCAAGGCATGACCGACGTCGCGATCCTTCGTCTCTCCCATGGTGAGGGTCTGGAGCTTCCCGCCTATGAGACGGAGCATGCCGCCGGCATGGATTTGCGCGCCGCCGAGGATGCGATCCTGGCGCCGGGTGCGCGCGCAACGGTGGCGACCGGTTTTGCCATTGCCCTGCCGCATGGCTTCGAAGCGCAGGTCAGGCCGCGTTCGGGGCTCGCCGCCAGGCATGGCGTCACCGTGCTCAACTCGCCCGGTACCATCGATGCCGATTACCGGGGTGAGATCAAGGTGATCTTGATCAATCACGGCGAGGCGTCCTTCGCTGTCAAGCGCGGCGATCGCATTGCCCAGATGATCATCTCGCCCGTAACGCGCGTGCGGTTTGCGGAACAGTCGGAACTCTCGAGCACGGCGCGCGGCGCCCGCGGCTTCGGCTCCACGGGACAAAGCTGATGAAGCTCTCGGGCGAGGAACTGGAACGCTATGCGAGGCACATCGTGCTCCAGGATGTCGGGGGGCCTGGCCAGGTGAAGCTCAAGGCGGCCAAGGTTCTCGTCATTGGGGCGGGCGGCCTCGGTACGCCGGTCCTGCTCTACCTCGCCGCGGCCGGCATCGGCACGCTCGGCATCGTCGCGCGCATCGGGGGATCCAAGACCGGCAGCGCCGCCCAGACCATCAACGACCTCAACCCGCATGTGAATGTGATCGGCCACAAGACGCGCATCGATGCTTCGAACGCGCTCGACATCATTGGCCGGTATGACATTGTCGCCGACGGCTCGGACAATTTCGCCACTCGCTTTCTGGTGAGCGATGCCTGCTATCTGGCGAAGAAGACGCTGGTCGCCGCGGCCGTCGGCCAGTTCGACGGCCAGCTCTCGACCTTCAAGCCCTATCTCAAGGACGCGCAGGGCGTGCCTTACCCGACCTATCGCTGTCTCCATCCGGAAGCACCACCTGAGGGACTGGTGCCGGCTTGCGAGGAAGCGGGCATCATGGGGGCGCTCACCGGCATCATCGGCTCGATCCAGGCGATGGAAGTGATGAAGGAGATATTGGCCATCGGCGACAGCCTGGCCGGGCGGCTCTTCATGTATGACGCGCTCTCGACTCGCGCTTATGTGACGACGCTTTCCTGGAACCCCGACAATCCGCTCAACGGTCTGAAGCCGACGATCAAGGATCTTTCGTCGCATCGGTGAGGCCCGCGCGTTCGCTTCAACCGTCATCCCGGCTTTCGGTATGGATGGACCTTTGAATTATCCTGCCGCCTTGGCGACGCCCACCATGGCGGGACGCAGCACCCGCTCGCCGATCTTGAAGCCGGCCTGCATCACCTGCACGACGGTGCCCGGCGGCTGGTCATCGGTCGGCACTTCGAACACCGCCTGATGGTAGTGCGGATCGAATTTCTCGCCCATCGGATCGACGCGCTTGATGCCGTGCCGTTCGAACACATTGAGCAATTCGCGCCTGGTCATCTCGACGCCGGCGACCAGATTCTTGACCGGCTCGGTCGCCTCTTTCAGGTGATCGGCCTCAGCGGTCGCGAGAGCGCGGTCCATATTGTCGCTGACGCTCAATATGTCGCGGGCGAAATTGCTCGCCGCATAGAGGGTTGCTTCCGCCTTCTCGCGCTCCATGCGCTTGCGCAGATTGTCCATGTCGGCAAATGTGCGCAGCAGCTGATCTTTGAGCTTGCCGGCCTCTTCCCTGAGCCCGGCGATCTCGGCCTCAATCAGATCCGTTTCGGCCTCGGGAAAGGTTACGGGCTCCGCTTCGGGAACTTCCGGCGCCGATGTCTCTTCGGGCATGGTTTCTTTGCTCGCGTCTTGGGTCATAACGATCCTGGATTATCCTATCGGTGAACGGGGTTTCGGGCCCGGATATCAGGGTTCGGGGCGGAAAAATCAAGCCTTTCCCGCAGGTGAACTTTCGAAGGGGCATCGCGCCGGGCGCAACTGACACAATAGGGCACATGCCCCGCTATAAGAGGGCGAAGATCGGTTCCGGAGAGCAAAAATGTCCGAAAAAATGCGCCTGTATTCGGGTCCATTGAGCATGTTCGGCGCCAAGGCTGAGATCGCCGCGCATGAGAAGGGGCTCGACTTTGAACTCATCATGGTGCCCTTCGATATGGAAAGGCTCTATGAACCGAAGCATCCTGAGATCCTCCGCATCAATCCCAAGCGGCAGGTCCCGGTCCTGATCCATGGTGAGGTCGAGATCTTCGATTCGACCCAGATCTTCGAATATTTCGAACATCTGAAGCCCGACCCCGCTTTGTGGCCGGCTGCACCTCAGGCCCGCGCCAAGGCCCGCCTTCTCGAACACAAATCGGACGAGGTCTTCTTCCCAGCCGTCATCCGCCTGATGGGGCTCCAGGACAGGCTGGACGATCCGGCGGCAGTCGCGGCGCGGGAAGCCTCCGCTCGCTACTATTTTCAGATAGAGCGCGAACTCGGGGAGGCGGATTTCCTCGCCGGCCCCTGTTCCTTCGCCGATATCGCCTTTTACATGGCGCAGCTTTTCGCCGCCCGCATGGGCGCCCCGATGACCGATGAGACGCCGAGGCTTCTTGCCTGGCGCAAACGCATGACGGAGCGCCCGGCGGTGCGCAAGGTCATAGGCCCCATGGCCCGTTTTCTCCGGTCGCATCAGCGGCCATTGCCGAACTTCATGGCAAGTGTCGTGGATTAATCGAGATGCTCGATCTCGGGGAGGCCTTCGAGATCGACCCAGTCATGCCGCCGCCTCTCATAGACAGAGACACGCGGCGCCGGGAAATTGGGATCGGCGAAGGCGCCCGCCGCGATGGCGAAAACCCCAGGGACGCCGCTCAATTCCCAATAGACGGTCGAGCCGCATTGCGGGCAGAAACGGAAGGTGACTGTGCCGCCACTGTCGCCTTTGCGCGTGAAGGAGGTGCTCTTGCCCGCGATGCTGGTCACATTC
>VAZZ01000452.1 GCA_005884715.1 Alphaproteobacteria bacterium
CAATGAACTCCGCTTCTAATACCCCTAGAGGGTATAGTCGGACTTGCTCTATATACCCCCATAGGGTATATGGCAAGCATGAAAACCGATACCAAACAATCCTGCTTGAAGCGGCTGGGGCGGATCGAGGGCCAGGTGCGCGGCGTCGCGCGCATGGTCGAGGATGACCGCTATTGCATCGATGTGATGACACAGATCTCGGCCATTCGCGCTGCCCTTAAGCGCGTCGAGGAAGAAGTGCTGAAAGATCACGTCGCCCATTGCGTCGAGCATGCGATCGTCTCGGGAAAAAAGGACGAGCAGCGCCAGAAAATCGCCGAGCTCATGGAAGTGCTCGGGCGGCTGCAGAACTGATCAGAACAGGCTCAGGCGGACGTTACGGCTCTCGGCGCACTGGCATGCCGGAGGAGGACGCGATATCTGAACGCGACGATGCCCGTTACTGCGATCAGTGCCCCTGCGACCACATCGACGAGATGGTGTCCGCCGATCGAGAGCGTGGACAGGACCACCAGCACATTCAGCAAAGCCACGGGTATTGCGACATATCTCACTTCGCGAACCGACCACATCGTCAGGATCGCCAGGATGGTGTGGAAGGACGGGAAGGTGACCAGACCTTCGGTATGCGTCAGATCGAGCGTGGTCACCGTCCCATCGCGCAGGCCATTGAACTGCGCCAGGTGCCAGATGCCGTTTCTCGGATCGAAACCGACCGCCATGTCCGCCGGTGGCGCGAAATAGACATAGGCGCCGCTTGCCGGAAAAATCGCCGAAAGCAGCAATGTTACGGTGAGGGTGAGCACAAACAGCACGATGAATTCGCGCAAGTCTCTCATTCGGCGGCAATAAGCGAGAATGATGATTGCCATGAGAAGCTGCACGATGCTGCTGCTGTAAGCGAGCGTAAGCATTGTGCCGAGCCCCGGCCACGCCTTCACCCAGGCGAGATGCGCCATCCAGTCGAAGCCCATCAAGGCGTCCATGCGCGCAAAGGTTTCGTCGAGCAGGGGACGCGCCGCCATTGTGGTGGCATAATTGATGACCGCGAGCGGTGGCATGATGACGAGCAGGAATGTTGCGCTCTCAGCAAGCGCGCTGATACCGGGGTCGGGACGCTTGAGTCGGTAGAATTGCCATACGCCAAAGGTGGCAAGTGCTGCGATCAATGCCGGGATGGTGCTCGAGAGCTTTAGGTGGAGCGGAAAGAAGCAAAGCGCGAGCGCGGCGCCGAGCCCGGCCAAGGGGACGAGAAGCCAGCCATACCGGCCCAGAAACGAAACATTAACCATGGCGCGACAACGTCACCAATGAAGCCAGGTGGTCTTTCTGCGCTGCGATGAGTTAAAGGGCCATTACATCAACTGCGTAAAATTGCTGGATTCACGCCATCGTATGGCAGTCTTCGACCGGGCATTTGTCGATGAGCGCTCGCAATTTCACGAAACCTTCGCGTACCGACTCGCGTGACGGCGCCGGCCCGAAACAGGCGCGCACCGCATTCTGCTGAACCGTCGGATCCATGGCGAAGGCGGTGCCCGGCGTCACCTTGATGCCATTGGAGAGGGCGGCCGCGGTGAAATCGCTGGGCCGCCAATAGGAAGGCAGTGTGATCCAGGCAAACATCGCGCCAGGTGCGCAACGGACCTGAAGTTCGTTCAGATGCTCGAGCGCGATGTCCCGGCGCAGGCCGAGTTCTTTCCTGATCGCTGCAAGCGCCTGCTCGGCGACGCCCGTCTCGATCCAGCGCCGCGCCAGGTCGGCGGATAATGCATTGGGCCTGCCGCCAATGATCATCTGCTGGCGGTTGAGCGCTTCGGTGGCGCCGGGCGGCGGTGCCATGAAGGCCATGCGCAAACCGGGCGCCGTCGTCTTCGATAGGCTCGTGATGTAATAAGTGCGCTCAGGGGCCATTGAGCGGATG
>VAZZ01000451.1 GCA_005884715.1 Alphaproteobacteria bacterium
TGATAAAAGCCACCAGCAAGCCAACGCCGAGGGCGACAGGGGACCGGAATATCAGCCAGACGCCAAGCCAGATAATCGCCCCGGTGCCGACCGCCTGTATGACGCTGACGACCCAACTGAACCGGGCCTGATGACCCGCCGCTTCAAGCGCCGCCTTCACCGCTTTCTCGTTCTGCTCCGCGAAACGCTTCTGATCAGAGAGGCCGCGACCGAAAGTCTGGACGACGCGAATCGAGGTCAGCATTTCCTGGGCGGTCGAGGCAAGCTCGCCCTCGCGCGCCCGCAGCTGCATCGACGCGGACTTGATGCGCTGCGTGAAGTAGTCAGAGACGAATGCGATGAGAGGGATGACCACCGCAGTGACGACGGCGACCTGCCAGGCATTGATCATCATGGCGGTCAAGATGAAGCCGACGAGGAGCAGGCTCCCGGCAAAATCCGACAGCGAGGCGATCACGAAATTCTCCAGGGCCGCGACGTCGCTCGTCAGGCGGGTCAGCAGATCGCCTGTGCGCTGTTGAGCGTAGAAGGTGAGCGACAGTCGTTGGAGGTGAGAATAGAGTCCGACGCGCAGGTTGAAGCCGAGTAGTCGTCCGCCTTGAGCGAGATAGATTTCGGCAAATGAGTCCGCGGCGCTGTTGACCATGGTCAGCAATACGATGCCGAGCGTGACTGCCGAGATGGTTTCAACGTCCTTGTCCAGGAGGGAGGGCAGTCCCAACCAATTCAACGGCGTCAAGAGCGGCGCGATCGCCTTCCCGTCCAGTTGGGCAAGGCGGGCAGTCATGTAGTTGATCACGTAAGCCACGACCAATGGGATCAGAACAGCCGTCGCCGCTTCGATAATCAGCATGAGACTCGCTAGTGCAAACACACGTTTCTCATTGCCGGTGAAGCGCGCCAATAGCCGCACCACGCGCCAAAGATTGATCCGCTCCGACGACGCATCCTCTTCTATGCGCGTGGCCGGGCGCTGTGAGCGCACGCCGCTAGTCATCACCCAGTCACCAAAGCGCCTTTCCTCACGGCTTATCCGGTGGGAACGTATCCTTAATCAGTAAGACACGGCCATTGTCGGGATCGCATACCCAGATGTTGCCGCGATCGTCATCGGTCACGCAGCGGGCGTGCGCGGCGGTGTCGGCGGTTCCCAGGCGGACCAGCCTGTCTGTGACGGTCGGCGATGGAGTTGGCTCGGGCGCCGAAATCGGCGCGCCCGGCGTTGGCGTGCTCGGCGTTGGCGTGACGGCGAAGATCGCGAGGAGCCCGCTCTTCCCGCTCGGCAGGTACACGTGTGCGAGCCGTGGATTATAGCCAACGGCGTCAATGCCTCCGCCGAAGTTCTCGCTCGCGATATGACGCCCATCCTTTCTGGCATCAAGCATCACGAGCTTCCCCTCATTGCAGGCGATGAACAAATACCCTCGCTCCTTGTCCATGGCCATACCGCGCGCTGCGCTACAGCCGTTACCCCATTGCGCCACGATCGAGCGGGTCGCGACGTCAATGACCGCCGTCACTCCAACCTTGGGTTGATTCGTGTACGCGTGCCCGCTCGCCTCGTCTATCAAGAGGGACTCGGGTCCGTTGGGAACTGAGATCAGTCCGTCCCGCACCGGTACCGGTGTTTCGCCAGAAGTGAGCTTGAATACTTCGATTTGCTCGAGGCTCTTCTCGGTCACCCATAATTCATTGGTCCGCGTGACATAGCGAACACAGTCGGGCGTGCTGGTGACGGCAGCGGCGCCGACGATGGTCGCCAACCGGGGGTCTATCACATGAACTTGCAGCGTGGTGCGGTCCGTGGCATACAGGAACCCATGGGCCGCAGTCACCGAGGTCGTCCCCTCGCCGTGAGCCCCCGGCAGATCCTGCCTGCCTGTACTCGATACAGCGATGCCCCTGATCTCCAGGGTGTCGGGGTCAATCAGATCGAGTGTGGCAGTGCCGCCGGCTGGAACAAGTACTTTGCCCAGGCTGGCGTCGTACTGCATATCGCCAAATTCAATTCCTCCCTCTCCACCGGGTACGGCAACCACGGTTGTGCCCAGGCTCGCCGGATTGAGACGCCATGAGCAGGTACTCAGGGACATGACCATGAGCAATGCGATGAAGCAGAACTGCAGAGACGTGATGCGCCCACGGCGACCCTCGATACTCAGGATGAACATCAGAGAGAGTCGCTGGTAACATCGCAAGACATAGTTCTGTCGCTGCGGGCCTTTTTCAAGCATGGTCGCCCTCCATCGCCGCCAGCCCTTTTCCAAGGATCATCTGTACCTGGCGTCTTTGCTCCGCGCCTTCAGGACGAGGGGAGGGACCGCGCATCGTGCACAGCTGTTTCGCGATCTTCAGACAGGTGTACACATAAAAGTAAACAAACCGCTCATCGCGCACCCAGTCGGTATGAGAGGCGTAGGTATTCAGGAATCGGTCCTGAAGCGCCGCGAGAGACTTGTGTTCCCGGTAAGCGAGAAGATCCAGGTTCGCGCAAAAGTGAGCCAGGTCGTAATTGGGATCTCCCAAGCGCATCTCGTCCAAGTCAATCACTGTCAATCCGTCGTCGACGATGATATGGCGGTAATGGAAATCCCTGTGGATCGGGACCTTCGTCTCGAGGCAAAGTGCGTCTGCGCCGTTCTCCAGGTGCCCGGCGAGTTGGCTCACGACCTCAGTGTGGCCTCGAGAGCTCTTGCTGATCAGCTCACGACAATCTTGGATGTCCAACGCCGTTGAACGCTGGAGTGGCTCTTCGATTGAGACACGATGCGAGTGGAGAGCGGCAAGCCACTCACCAGCAAGGTCCATCGAGCGCTTGGCGCGATCGCTCACCAGTACTTCGTCGAGGAATTGTCCGTCGACCTGGAGATAGAAGACCATGCTCAGCTCTTGGCTGTGCGCGAGCGGTTGTGGCACACGACACCGGGCGCTGTCAGCAAAGACGACGCCCCGAAGCCATGACATGTTGCTGTACACCCGCGCCGCTTGGCGGGGGTCAGCGTACAACTTACCGATCACGGCACCGCCGCCTGCAACTTGATACCGGATCACTGCGCG
>VAZZ01000006.1:0-5449 GCA_005884715.1 Alphaproteobacteria bacterium
CATGGCCTATTATGCGCCGCCAGGCGACAGCCGCCAGGCGACAGCCGGCGGGCGAAAGTCGGCGGGCGAAAGTCGCACGCTATCTGGCGCACTGCATCGACCGCGTCACCGGTAACGAGGATGCGCAGCTGATCAAATGGTCTTGGGAATCGATGCAATCCTCGGGCTTCTCAAGCATGATTCTCTCCGATCTCGAGGCCGGTGTGCGCGACTATCACGACAAGCTGCGCGAGACGATTCCCGTCGTCGCGCTCAATGACAAACCGGCGAAAGGCCAGGTCAAGACGATCAACCAGACGCTGCTCTCCGCGCGCCACTGACGCAGCCTTTCCAAGATCCTTCCCCCCGACGCTGCTGGCTCAGGGTTTCAGCGCGCCGGGCAAGTGATAATCTGTTAGGAGAAAGGCGAAAGGGATCACGGGCATGGCAAAGAAGGCAATGAAGAGGAAAGCGGCGAAAAAGAAGCCGGGAAAGAAAAGCTCGGCCCGCAAGGTGTTGAGGAAGCCGAAAAAGGTGATCGCACTGTTTCCCGAGGCCGCCTTCGGGCCGGCGCTCAATTCAGTCGGCATCGGCCAGGCGCTGGAGAAGCTCGGCCATAAGGTAGTGTTCTTCTCCGATCCAGGCTTCCTCGATGTCTATAATGGCTATGGTTTCGAAGCCCATCCGGTGAACCTGTCCGACCCCTTGCCACCTGAGGAAATGGCGAAATTCTGGGTCGACTTCGTCAATGGCCACATCCCGAATTTCCGCAAAACCCCCTATGACCAGATCGACAACTACGTGAAGAGCTGTTGGGAGATGATCGTCGAGACGGCCAGATGGGCGCAAAAGGATCTGCCGGGCGTACTCAATGCGATCAAGCCGGATGTCGTGTGCGTCGACAATGTCATCCTGTTCCCGGCCATCAAGCACTATGCCCGCGACAACGACAAGCCCTGGGTCCGCATCATTTCCTGCTCGGAGAACGAAATCGAGGATCCGGATATCCCGCCGCATCTCTCGGGCTGCAGCGAGAAGGATAGGGAAGGCTTTGCCCGCTACCGAGACCGGTTCAATGAAGTCATCGCGCCGATCCATGACAATTTCAACGCCTTCCTGAAGAATGTCGGGGAAGCTGAATATCCGATCGGGCAGTTCTTCGAGGCTTCGCCCGACATGAATCTCCTGCTTTACCCTTCCGCGGTGAAGTTCAAGCGCCGCAATAAGCTCTCAGCGAATCAGTTCCAGTATCTCGAAGGCTGCGTGCGCAAGGACGCGCCCTACAAGGTGCCGAAATTCAAGAAGAACAACGACAAGCCGCTGCTTTATGTGAGCTTCGGGTCGCTTGGTTCGGGCGATGTCGATTTGCTGAAGCGCCTCATCGTGACGCTTGGCAAATTGCCGGTGAGGGCGCTCGTCAATGTCGGCGACTATATCGATCAGTATCAGGATGTGCCGCCCAATGTGCATATCGCCAAGTGGTTCCCGCAACCCTCGGTGATCCCGCTGGTCGATGCGGTCATCCATCACGGCGGCAACAACTCGTTCACGGAGTGCCTCTATTTCGGCAAGCCCGCGATCATCATGCCCTATGTGTGGGACGGCCATGACAATGCGACGCGGATTGAGGAGACCGGGCACGGCTTCAAGCTCGACCGCTATGAATGGACCGATGCTGAAATGGCTGACCGTATTAAAACCATGCTCACCGACGGGAAGATGAAGGCATAGCTCAAGAAAACTTCTAGGGATATGCGAAGCAGGAAGGGACCGGCCAAGGCGGCGAAAGTCATTGACGGGCTTCTGCGCCGCAAGCGGCCCCTCATATCATCGATCCGGCGCATTATCCGGGCCCATTCAAGGACTGGGGTGTCATCCTGACAATGATTGACGGGGAATCGCGCACATCCGGCATCGTGCTGCACAAGGGGCCGGAAGGCCAGAGCGAGACTGGCATCTGGATCTGCACGCCGGGCTATTGGAACTGCCATGTCACCCGCGATGAATTCTGCCATTTCCTGACCGGGCGCTGCACCTACACGCATGAAAGGGGCGATGTCATCGAGATCGCACCTGACACAGCAGCGTTCTTCCCGCAGGGCTGGAAAGGCACTTGCCGGGTGCATGAGACGATCCGAAAAATCTATATGATTCGTTGATCGAGGGTGCGAACTCACTTCACGATGATATTGGTGAACTGCCAGGGATCGCGCCGGTCGAGATCCTCGGCGAACAAAGACTGGCGGTCGGTGAGCGGTGTCCAATTGGTATAGACGCCGGTCATCTGGCCCAGATAGGGCAGCTGAATCTCGAGACAGCGGTGGAAATCCATCTCGTCGGTCTCGACGACGCCGGCTCTCGGATTCTCGATCGCCCAGACCATGCCGGCGAGCACCGCGCTCGTCACCTGGAGGCCTGTAGCATTCTGGTACGGTGCGAGCCTGCGCGCTTCCTCGATGGTGAGCTGCGAGCCATACCAATAGGCATTCTTCTTATGGCCGTAGATCAGCACCCCGAGCTCGTCGCGCCCGTCAATGATCTCATCCTCATCGAGGATATGGATATGCGACGGCTTCCTGCCGCCATTGCCGAACATCTCATGCAGCGAAAGAACCGCGTCATTCGCGGGATGATACGCATAGTGGCAGGTCGGCCGGTAAGTCACCTTGCGGCTTTCACGCACCGTGAAATAATCGGCGATCGAGATTGACTCATTGTGGGTGACGAGGAAGCCATATTGCGGGCCGGGGGTCGGCGTCCATGACCTGACCTTGGTTTCGGCACCGGGCCTGGTGATATAGATCGCCGCACCGCAGCCGCTCTTGTGCTTCCTGCCCCCGGGCGGCAGCTTCTTCTCATGCGTGCCCCAGCCGAGTTCTGCCGGCTGCAGGCCTTCCGAGATGAAGCCTTCTACCGACCAGGTATTGACGAAAGTATCGAGCGGCTTCGGCTTCTTTGAGCGCTGCGTGTCGCGTTCGGCGATATGGATGCCCTTGACGCCGAGGCGCTTCATGAACTTGCCCCAGTCGGCGCGCGTCTTGGGCTCTGCGACCTTGACGCCGGTTTCGGCGGCGATATCGAGCAGCGCCCGCTTCACATACCAGGACACCATGCCGGGATTGGCGCCGCAGCAGGAAACCGATGTATGGCCAGCTTTGTATTTCTCCTTGAGCGCCAGTACCTGCTCGCGCAATTCGTAATTGGTGCGGGCCTCGCTGCCGAGCTTGCTGTTATAATAGAAGCCGGGCCATGGCTCGACCACCGTGTCGATATAGAGCGAACCCGTCTCTTGCGCGAGCTCCTGGATGTCGACGGAGGAAACATCGACCGACAGATTGACGATGAAGGCCTGGCTGGGACCGGCAGTGAGAAGCGGCGTCAGCAGCGATTTGTAGTTCTTTTGCGTCACGGCAACCTTGATGAAGGCAATGCCTTCCTTGTCCGCCAGATGCTTGTTGTGATCATCTGGATCGATGATCGTGAACCTGTTCCGGTCACAGGCGATATGGCGCAAGATGAGGGGGAGGGTGCCCCGCCCGATCGAGCCTAGACCGATCATTACAATGGGGCCGTTCCAAGTCGCGTGTTGTGGCCAAAGGGTCATTTTATGCAAGCACTCCATTCAAGTTGCTGATTTGCCGCTCTTTAGCGGAGAGTTTTGTCGCATGACACCGGAAAATACGCCCTTGACGGCCGGCGTTTAAGATGACGAAATGGGTGGCAGCAGGGGACCGATGCAGAAAACCGTAACGCTGATTCTGGCTGGCTTGGTACTGAGTGCATGCGCCGGACGCTACGGCCATGACGAGCAGAGCTATCAGCAATGTGTCAGACTGGCGCGCGAAGAGGGCCAGATCATCAAATATATCGACACCACCTTGCGCTACCGGCGCAAGTACTATCCAAGCCAGGAGGTGCAGGCCGAGTATGAACGCGCCAAAGAAGAGCGCCGCGCCATCCACGCAGAAAGGCGTGATCTCGGCTGCATCTGAGGCCGCAAAACGGCTCTTCCGACGCAAGTTGTCGAAAACTTTCGGCGTTTTTGAGCCAATAAACGCTCCCTTAACCTAAACACGGCATTGTTGCCCTGTCAGTTGGTTCTTGGAGTTTTGGGTATGCGTTCCTCTTCCGTGCACGCCATCGCGATCCCGTCGAAAGCATCGCTCCTTCTCAGCGTAGCGGCAGCTGTTCTGCTTTCGGCCTGCTCCGGCTCGGTCGACCGTTTTGCCGATTCCTCCTCTTCTTCCTCCGCCTCCTCATCATCATCGGAAGACACGATCTACACCGCCTCGGTGCCCAAGGAGGTCCAACGCGATGGTGATGATCAGGACGTGGCCTCCGACCAGGATACGGTCAAGCGCCGCCCGCTCGCGAGCAATACCAGCAAGGCCGGCGAGAACTACGCCAGCAACGGCTATAATTACCAGCAGACCTACAAGCCGGTTTACAAACAGCCGACCTATCAGACCAACAACACTTCATCGGCGCCGACGGAGCCATCCTCCAACAGCCAGCCGTCGATGGAAGCAAAGTCGGGAACGGTCCGCGTCGAACCCGGCATGACACTCTATTCGATCGCCCGCACCAATAATCTAAGTGTCGGCGAACTTGCCCGCGCCAACAATCTCGCGGCACCCTATTCGGTCAGCGTCGGCCAGGCTTTGCGGATTCCGGGCCGCGGCAACGCCATCGCCCCGCAGCCGGCTTATGCGAAGCCCGACAGCACGCTCGCCGCAGTCGGCGACGACCACGTCGTTCGCGCCGGTGAGACGCTCTATTCACTGGGCCGCACCTATGGAGTTTCGCCCCTCGCCATCGCCAAGCTGAATGGCTTTGCCGGCAATGTCACGCTGCGGCAGGGCCAGACCGTGCGCATCCCGAAAGGCGGCTCTGGCGCAAGCCCGGTCGTGGCTGCCACACAGCAGCCGCATCGCATGCCGGCGAATTCGAGCACGCAGGCCGACAACGCCAGCAATGACACATCGGGCGAGCCCGCCGATATGGCTGCAGCCGAGCCGAAACCCGTACAACAGCCGCAGCAGCAGATGGTCGATACCGCACAGCCAGCGCAGGAAGCCGGCAGTCTTACCTTCCGCTGGCCGGTGAAGGGCAGGGTCATTTCGGGCTATGGCTCGAAGCCGGGCGGCCTGCGCAATGAAGGCATCAATATCGCCGTTCCGGAAGGAACCGATGTCCGCGCGGCGGAAGCCGGCGTCGTCGCCTATGCCGGCAATGAGCTCAAGGGTTACGGCAATCTCGTCCTCATCCGCCATGAAGGCGGCTGGGTCACCGCCTATGCCCACAACAAGGACCTGTTCGTGAAGCGCGGCGATACGGTGAAGCGCGGCGATGTCATCTCGAAGGCCGGCCAGACCGGGTCGGTATCGAGCCCGCAAGTCCATTTCGAGGTGCGCAAGGGCGCCACCGCCATGGATCCGATGCGCTTCCTCAATGGTTCGACGGCCGCCAA
>VAZZ01000006.1:5586-16648 GCA_005884715.1 Alphaproteobacteria bacterium
CGCAGTTCGAGCAATGTGCAGAAGGTGGTCTGGGCGCTCGATGAGCTTGGCCTCGCTTTCAAGCGCCATACGGTCGGCGGCGGCTTTGGCGGTGTGCGCGAGCCGTCCTATCTCAAGATGAATCCAAACGGTCTTGTGCCGGTCCTCCAGGATGGCGACATCACCATGTTCGAATCGAATGCCATCGTGCGCTATCTGGCGGCCCGTTATGGCGAAGGCAGCTTGCGGCCGAGCGAGCCAAAGGCGCTCGCCTTGGCCGAGCAATGGATGGAGTGGCAGCAGCTCAATGTTGTGCCGCTTATCTCGACGATATTCTGGAACCAGGTGCGTTCGCCGCCCGCTCAGCGCAATGACAAGGCGATCGCCGAGTCGAACGCCAGACTGCCGGGGCTGCTGGCGATCGCCGATCAGGCGCTCAAATCATCGCAATGGTTTGCCGGCGATAGTTTCACATTCGGCGATATCGTACTGGGCGTCCTCTATTGGCGCTATTCCTGCCTCGATTGCCCGAAGCCCGATACGCCCAACATCAAGCGCTGGTTCGCGGCGCTGAAGGAACGTCCGGCCTATCAGAAATGGATCATGGTCCAGGTCGGCAGCAATCCTGCGGAATGGACTGCCAACGAACCGCCAGATCCTGAACGAATTGCCAGGCGACGCGGCCTGACCGGCTGCCGCGCGTCGTCGCCCATTCGATGGCCTGCGCCCGCATCTCTTCCGGCTTGACGTGGAGCCTGAAATATCGGGCATAACCATCTACCATTGCAAGGAAATCATCCTGTGAGCAATTATGGAAGCCAAGCCAGAGGCCGAACCGGTCGGAGAGTGAGACCTTCTCCTGTATGGCTTCCGACGGGTTGATCGCGGTCGATCTTTCATTCTCCATCATGTCGCGCGGCAGCAAGTGCCGGCGGTTCGATGTCGCATAGAAGATCATGTTCGAAGGGCGTCCCTCGATACCGCCCTCAAGCGCCGCCTTGAGCGATTTGTAGGACGTGTCGTTAGCATCGAAGGAAAGATCATCGCAGAAGACGATGAAGCGCAAATCCGGATTGCTGCGGATCAGCGTCATCAGCTGCGGCAGGCCTTCGATATCCTCGCGGTGGATTTCGACGAGCTTGAGCCTGCCCCCGGTTTCCCTATTCACCAGGTGGTGGGAGGCCTTGACGAGCGAGCTCTTACCCATGCCCCTGGCACCCCACAGAAGGGCATTATTGGCGGGCAGGCCCTTGGCGAACCGGCGCGTATTTTCGATCAGGATATCGCGAGTCTGGTCGATGCCACGCAGAAGCTCGATATCCACCCGGTTGACCTTGGAAACCGGCTCCAGCCGGCGCAGGGGCGCGTTCCAGATGAAGGCCGAGGCCGAAGTGAGATCATGGGCGGGCGGCGGCGCCGGCGCCAGCCTTTCGAGAGCTGAGGCAATCCGGCGCAAAGTGGCCGCAAATTCATCGTTTGGCAGGTCCTTCGGCATGACGCCCGTCAATAAACCGAGAGGCCCCCGCGAGCAAGGCGATGGGGCGCATGGATGGACGGCAAAAACAGGGGGCCCTTTGGGTTTCCCGCTTCTGGTTGCAATGGCCGGGTTCGGCGCTATATACCCCTGAACCCAAAACCGGGCCGCCCTATTTTCCCGCCCTTGGCCGCCCAGAGGAGACGTCCTGAATGTTCATTGCCCCTGCTTTTGCTCAGGCTACGGGGACCCCGGCCGCCACTGACTTCATCGGCATGATTCTGCCACTTGTGGCAATCATGGTGGTGTTCTGGTTCCTCCTGATCCGCCCGCAGCAGAAGCGGCAGAAGGAGCACCAGGAACTCATCGGCAAGGTCGCCCGCGGCGACACGATCGTGACATCGGGCGGCCTGGTTGGCCGTGTGTCGAAAGTGGTGGATGAACGCGAGCTGCTGGTCGAAGTCGGAGATAATATGAAGGTCAGGATCGTACGCAGCGCCGTCGCCGAGGTCAGGGCGAAAGGCGAGCCGATCAAAGACGACCAGGCGAAGAAGTAAGACCGGCCGCAATGCTTTATTTCTCCCGCTGGAAAGTCATCGCCATCCTTCTCTCGGTGCTTGCTGGCATCCTGTGCGCGCTCCCCAATATTCTGCCCAAGGACATCCAGGACATCTTGCGCGAGCGCACCATCCTGCGCCCGGTGACGCTGGGGCTCGACCTGCAAGGCGGTTCGAACGTCCTCATGGAAGTCGACCGTAAGGAGCTCGTTGATACGCTGATCGTCCAGCAAATGGGCGATGTGCGCGCCGCTTTGCGTGCCGCCCGCATTGCCTACAAGCTCAACCGAACGCCAAGCGGCGTCACGGTGCAGATCACCGAGGCTGGCGATGTCGACAAGGCAGATGACGCCCTGAAAGGCCTCACCCAGCCGATCGATACCGGCCTGTTCGGGACGGGCCTCGCCAGCCACGTCTTCACCCTCGACCGTTCAGGCCAGCAGTTCACTTTCACTTTCTCGGATCAGGGCCTGGACGCACGTGTCAGCCGGGCCGTCGATCAGTCGCTGCGCATCATCGAGAACCGCGTCAACGGCTCGGGCATCTCGGAAGCCGCCATCCAGCGCCAGGGCAAGGATCGCATCGTCATCCAGTTGCCGGGCGTCGGCGATCCCGACCAGGTCGTCAAGATGATCGGCCAGACGGCCAAGCTCACTTTTCAGCTTGTCTGCGAAAGCCAGCCTAACGCCGCCACCGACAATCCGCCCCCCGATTGCGCCGCCTTTCCGATGAAGGAAGATCCCAAGCGCATCATGTGGGTGCAGACATCGAGTGCGGCCACCGTCGAGGGCGGCGACCTCAACGATGCGCAATCCGGTTTCGATTCGCGCAACAACGAGCCGATCGTCAATTTCCGCTTCAACCAGAAGGGAGCCATTCGCTTCGGCAAGCTCACGGCCGACAATGTCGGCAAGCCCTTTGCCATCGTGCTCGACCAGCAGGTCATCAGCGCGCCCCGGATCAATGAACCGATCCTTGGCGGCTCAGGCCAGATCTCCGGCCGTCGTGCTGCGCTCGGGCGCCTTGCCGGCACGCTTGATCCCGGTCGAGTCGCGCACCGTCGGGCCGAGCCTCGGCTCGGACTCGATCCATGCTGGAGCGGTGTCGGCGATCATCGCACTGATCGCCGTCATGATCTTCATGCTGATCGCCTATGGCCTGTTCGGCATATTCGCCGATGTGGCGCTGATCGTGAACCTCATCCTGCTGATCGGCATCATGTCGGTCGCGGGCTTCACGCTGACCTTGCCGGGCATTGCCGGCATCGTGCTGACCATGGGCATCGCCGTCGATTCGAACGTCCTCGTCTATGAGCGTATCCGCGAAGAATGGCGCCACGGACGAACCGCGCTCAATGCAATCGATACCGGATTCAAGGCGGCGCTCGCCACGGTTCTCGATTCGAACTTCACGGCACTCATCGCCGCCGTCGTGCTTTTCGGCGTGGGCTCGGGTCCGGTGCGTGGCTTCGCCATCGCCCATGCCATCGGCATTCTCACCACATTGTTCACCGCCTTCACCTTTACCCGTCTGATCGTTTCCTGGTGGGTCAGGACGGCCAAGCCCAAAGAGGTTCCGCTTTAGGCGGTAAATCACATGTACAAGCCTATCCGCTTCATTAAGGACGATACCAAGATCAAGTTCATGCTGTTGAGCCGGTACGGCTATTTCGCATCCGGGCTTGCCTGCCTTGCCGCCGTTCTGCTCTTTGTCTTTGTCGGCCTCAATTACGGCGTCGATTTCAAGGGCGGCACGGTCTTCGTCATCCGCACCGAACAAACCGCCAATCTCGATGAGCTGAGGTCGAAGGTCAACGGCCTTGGCTTCGGCGAAGCCGAATTGCAGGAATTCGGGAGCGGCGGGCGCGAGGTGCTCATCCGTTTGCCGACGGTCGCGGGTGGCGAGGACGTCCAGCGCGTCGTTCAGGACAAGGTGAAAGAAGTCTTGGGCACGGGGGTAGAATATCTTTCCATCGATGTCGTCGGTCCAAAGGTCTCGAGCGAATTGGCCCAGCAGAGTATCCTGGCCGTGCTGATCGCCATCATCGGCATCCTGATCTATATCTGGTTCAGGTTCGAATGGCAGTTCGCCATAGCGACCGTGATGTCGCTCCTGCACGACGTCCTTTTGACCATAGGCTTCTTCTGCCTGATCGGCATCGACTTCAACCTGCAGATCATTGCGGCCATCCTTACCATCGTCGGCTATTCGCTCAACGACACTGTCGTCGTCTTCGACCGCATCCGCGAATATTTGCGCAAATATAAGCAGATGCCGCTCGCCGATCTTATCGATTTCTCGATCAATAGCGTTCTGCCCAGAACCCTCTTGACCGCGGTGACGACGCTGCTCGCCCTCATCGCCCTCTATATATTTGGCGGCGAGGTGCTGAAGGGCTTCACGCTTGCCATGATCTGGGGCGTGGTCATCGCCACCTATTCGTCGATCTTCTCGGCCGCATCTCTCCTGGCGCTGCTCGGCGTCAATCGCGATGCGATTCAGACGACCAGCGCCAAGACGGTCAAGACGGCAGCGGCCGCGCGGCCGTAACAACTTTACCTCGCCCCGCGAAGCGCAGGACTGTCCGGGGAAAGTTGGTGGGCTGATGTGAAATGCCTGTAGAAGCAATGATGTGTGTTGAATTTTGTCAAATCAATATGTCAGATTCATTTTGCTACAAAAATCCTCCTCGCCGGAGTGCAGGTAGACAGGAAGAGCTCTCACCCGGCCTTCGGCCACCCTCTCCCATCGCTTCGCGACGGGCGAGGGGGAAGCCTCAGGGGTCAAACCGATTGCGTCAATTTTCCCCGGACAGCCCTGCGCAAAGCGGGGAGAGGAAGGGCTCATTGCGAAGCAATGGGAAGGTGAGGGGCTTCGGATCAATGCTGATTTCATGCCCAAACAGTTTCAATAAACCACCACTTTCGACCATCACGGCTCTAACATGACGAAAGTGCCCCTCACCCTCCCGGCGCTTTGCGCCGGGCCCCTCCCTCTCCCCGCTTTGCGGGGCGAGGTGTAAATGCGATCGGTCCCGGAAGTGAGCGAACGCTTTCTCCCCGAACGCGCGCTTATCGACTCCTATGGCAATGGCGGCTTCCGGTTTGCCGGCATGTCGCATCAGGGCTCGCTTCTCATCCTCGCCGATGGCATGCATGCCTGGCGGCCTGGCCGGTTTGCCGATGTGGGCCTTGCAGACTTCGCGACAGTGCTTTCCGCCGGCAAGCAGCCGGCCTTTCTGCTGTTCGGTACCGGCGCCACGATGCATTTGCCATCTCCTCATCTCATGCAGGCTTTTGCCGAAGCGGGCACGGCGCTCGAAGCCATGACGACTGGTGCCGCGGTGCGCACCTACAATATTCTGCTTGCCGAGAAACGCGATGTCGCGGCGGCACTCCTCGCCGTCGAGCTGGCCCGATGAGCGCCGATTACTGTCACGACCTTGTGTGCGCCGGCGACAAGGACCGCTATCTGACTTCGCTTTTCGCGCCCGACCGGTTGCGCCCGCATCTCCTGGCGCTTTACGCCTTCAATATCGAGATCGCGCGCATCCGCGAGACGGTCAGCGAAGCAGCGCTCGGCGAGATCCGCCTGCACTGGTGGCGGGATGCGATCGAAGGCATCTATGCCGGCAACTCTCACGGCCACCCCGTTATCGAGGCTTTGGCGCCCTCAATCGAGCTGGCTCAGCTGCCGAAGCAGGCCTTGCTCAACATGGTGGAGGCCAGGCGTTTCGATCTCTATGACGATCCCATGCCATCCCTCCAGCAGCTTGAAGGCTATCTCGGCGAGACGGCATCGATGCTGATCCAGCTTGCGGTGATGATCCTCGACAGGCCGCGGGCGGAGCGTCTGGCAGAAGTGTCGGGTCTCGCCGGCGTCGCCATGGGCATCACCGGTTTCTTGCGCTCGCTGCCGCTGCACCGGGCCAGGGGCCAGTGTTTCGTGCCGGCGGACCTGCTCGCCCGTCATGGCCTGACTCCGGCCCATCTGTTGGCCGCCCGTGAGCCCGATGCGCTCAAGGACGTCCTCTCCGAACTTCGCCAACACGCAGTGAAGAGACTGGACGAAGCCAGTGCCATGACGGCCTCGATCTCACCTGAAGCTTTTCCGGCCTATCTTCCCACCAGCCTGACCAGGCTCTATCTGGCGCGCCTCGCGAGCCTCGGCCCAAAGGCCCTGACCGAAATCGCCGATGTGGCGCAATGGCGCCGGCAATGGGCTCTTTACAGTCACGCGAAAACCCAGACACTGTAACCGTCGGACCGCCACGGTTGTGGAATAGCCACGGAGTCTTCATGGGCATTGCCGATCGTTTGTACCGCCTTGTCCCCGACCTTTCAGCGCCCTTGGCGCGTTTCCCGATTCCGGCTCTGATCTCTGTCCTCCTCGCCGTTTACGCCAATCTCGATGTCGCCGATGTCGTCAGCGATGGGGACGAGAGCGGCAATCAGGTGTATCTCGGCGGTGCCGCGGCTTTTATCGCCGCGGGTGCCGCCCATTATTTCGCGCAAAGCCGGAATCTTTCGCGCTTCGCCGAAATCATCGTGGCCGCCGTGGCGGCGCTGGCCGCTGGCGCGCTCGCCTACTGGGACCAGGACCTCAGGTCATCGCATCTGTTCCTGTTTGCCGGCCTGCTGCCACTCCTGATGATAGCGGGCTTCCTCAGGCCTGATGCGAAGCAGGGGGCGCTCTGGCTGTATGCCGGCGCGCCTCGATGAGTAGATGACACTCGCCGACACGCGCAACACGCTGATCGAGCGCGGCGTTTCGGTTCTCGTCAATTATGTGATGGTGCCGATCGCCATCATCTACACCCTCATCCTGCATGCCTATGCGGTGAAGATCCTGCTCAGTGGGGCCTTGCCGGAAGGCCAGATCGGCCTGATGGTGACGATCTTCGCTTTGGGCGGCACGGCGACCTGGCTGATCGCCTGGCCATGGCGCGAAACCGGCACCTGGATGCTGCGCTTTTTCATGCGCTTCTGGTTCTGGTTCACCATCGTCCCGGTCATCCTCCTCACGATCGCGATCTGGGAACGCATCTCGATTCATGGCGTAACACCTGAGCGCTATGGCATCGTCCTTGTCGCCATCTGGCTCGCCTTGGTCACGATCTATCTGGCGTTGCGGCGCAACCGGGCGAATAGGCGCGTACTCCTCGGCAGCTTCGCGCTCCTGGTGCTCATTGGCTCGGCGGGCCCCTGGGGTGCCAACAGCCTGTCGATCGGAAGCCAATTTTCACGCCTCGCGAGCTATCTCGAAAGGGAAAAGCTTTTGACACCGGGTGGTAGGATCGTCGATCAGCCGCCGGTCTTGAGCGAGGAGGGCAAGCGCGAGATCCAGTCAATCCTCTATGAATTGAACACTCTCGGCGGCCTCGACAAGATCAAGCCGTTCTTCGCCGGCCGCAAGGATGATCCCTTCGCTCCCGGAACTACGAATTGGGAAGCCGTGAACAAGATCATCACGATGCTGAAACTCAATGAATGGAACCCGCCGCCGGAACAGGTGAGCTTCAATGCTGGTGTGCCGATCACTCAGGGCATTAGCGGGCGGGCAAGCCTCATCGGCCCCGTCACCGCCGTCGAGCGCCCTGCGGGCACGGTGCCGGCCGATATTCCGGCCTGGATCGAGGGGCAAACCCTTTATCTGCGCGCGGGAGGTCGGCAAGCCTCGATTCCGGTGAAGCCATTGCTCGAGCGGCTGAAGGCGATTGCCGGCACGCAGGCCTCGCAACAACAGCCAACGGTCTATGACATCGAAGGCGGCATGAAGCTTATCGTCACCGAAGCCTATGGCACATTCGGTGAACCGCCCGCGCTTCACCGCGCGAACTTCTGGATCATTCTGCCGCAATAGCAGGTGTGTGCCCTAGCCACTGGTCGAAATCGCGCAAGGCGCGCGATGTATAGGCATGCTTTCGGGCGACCTGCTTGTCCTTGCCGCGCGGCTTCTTGCCGTCGGCGCCTTTCGGGACCTCGACTGGCGGGAACAGCCCAAAATTGACGTTCATCGGCTGGAAGGAGCCTGCGTTATTGTCAGTCGTCTCTATGTGCCCGCCGGTGATGTGGTTGATGAGCGCGCCATGCGCCGTTGTCGGCGGTGGCGCTACGAAATCGGTCTGCAGCCGTTCAGCGGCCGCCATGCGCCCCGCCATCAATCCCATCGCGGCGCTCTCGACATAGCCCTCGACGCCGGTGATCTGCCCGGCAAACCGCAAGCGCGAACAGGCTTTTAGCCGAAGCCGCTCATCCAGAACCTTGGGGCTGTTGAGGAAGGTATTGCGGTGCAGGCCGCCCAGTCTGGCGAATTCCGCGGTTTCGAGCCCCGGGATGGTCTTGAAGATCCTGAGCTGATCGCCATGCTTCAGCTTCGTCTGGAAGCCGACGATATTGTAGAGCGTACCGAGCTTGTTGTCCTGGCGCAACTGCACGACGGCATAGGGTTTCTTGTCGGGCTGATGCGCATTGGTGAGGCCGCGCGGCTTCATCGGCCCGTGCCGCAGCGTCTCGGGCCCGCGCTCGGCCATCACCTCGATCGGCAGACAGCCGTCGAAATAAGGGGTTGATTTCTCCCATTCCTTGAAATCGGTCTTGTCGCCATCGATCAGCGAACGGATGTAATCCTCATATTGTTCGCGCGTCATCGGGCAGTTGATGTAGTCCTTGCCAGTGCCGCCGGGGCCCGGCTTGTCGTAGCGCGACTGGTACCAGGCGACATTCATATCGATCGTATCGCGATGCACGATGGGTGCTATGGCATCGAAGAAGGCCAGTCCCGCATCACCGGTCAGATCCTGGATGGCAGCGGCCAGAGCAGGCGAAGTCAATGGCCCGGTGGCGATGATGACATTGTCCCAATCTTCGGGCGGAAGCCCCACAACCTCATCGCGCATGATGGTGATGAGGGGATGCTGCGCCAGCGCCTGGGTGACGGCGGCCGAGAAGCCTTCGCGGTCGACCGCAAGCGCCCCGCCCGCCGGCACTTTGTGCTTATCGCCCATGCGCATGATGAGCGATCCGGCGCGGCGCATTTCCTCATGCAGGAGGCCGACGGCGTTGCTTGCCGCATCGTCCGAGCGGAAGGAATTGGAGCAGACGAGCTCCGCCAGGCCTTCGCTCTTATGCGCATCGGTCATGCGCCCGGGGCGCATTTCATGGAGGATGACGGGAACGCCGGCCTGCGCTGCCTGCCAGGCAGCCTCGCTGCCGGCCAAGCCGCCGCCGATGATATGGATGGGCTTCATGGTCATGGCCGGGGACCTATCACGTCGGGCGGTTTTCTCCAATATTCTCTAATATAGCGTGAGTTTACCTGCTTTTCCCAACCCGCTATGACAGGTCGAGAGTTGGGAGGAATGATGTTCAAAAAGATCCTGATCGCCAATCGGGGCGAAATAGCCTGTCGGATCATCAGGACGGCGCGCCGCATGGGCATCAAGACTGTCGCTGTCTATTCCGACGCCGACGCGACGTCCCTCCATGCCGAGATGGCGGATGAGGCCATCCTCATCGGCGCACCGCAAGCGGCTCAGTCCTATCTGGTCATCGAAAGGATCATCGAAGCCTGCAAGCGCTCGGGCGCGGAGGCTGTGCATCCAGGCTATGGCTTCCTCTCCGAACGCTCGGCCTTCCCGCGCGCGCTCGCCACCCAGGGCATCAGCTTCATCGGTCCCAACCCGCAAGCGATCGACGCCATGGGCGACAAGATCGAATCGAAAAAGGCGGCGGCCGCCGCCAAGGTCTCGACCGTGCCCGGCCATCTCGGCATCATCGAGGATGCGGACGAGGCGGTGAAGATCGCCAAAAAGATCGGCTATCCGGTGATGATCAAGGCCTCGGCCGGCGGCGGCGGCAAGGGCATGCGCATCGCCCATTCGGATGGCGAAGTCAGGGACGGCTTCGCCCGCGCCCGCTCGGAGGCCAAATCCTCCTTCGGCGATGACCGCGTCTTCATCGAGAAATTCATCGTCAATCCGCGCCATGTCGAGATTCAGGTGCTGGGCGACAAGCATGGCAATGTGATCCATCTGGGCGAGCGCGAATGCTCGATCCAGAGGCGCAACCAGAAAGTCATCGAGGAAGCGCCATCGCCCTTGCTTGACGAGAAGACGCGCAAGGCCATGGGCGATCAGGCGGTGGCACTCGCCAGGGCGGTCAACTATGATTCCGCCGGCACGGTCGAATTCGTCGCCGGCCAGGACCGTTCCTTCTATTTCCTCGAAATGAACACCCGCCTGCAGGTCGAGCATCCGGTGACCGAGCTTGTCACCGGCATCGATCTCGTCGAGCAGATGATCAGGGTTGCCGCTGGCGAGAAGCTCGCGCTGCACCAGAAGAATGTGAAGCTCGAGGGCTGGGCGGTCGAAGCCCGGGTCTATGCCGAAGATCCATTTCGCAATTTCCTGCCCTCGACCGGCCGCCTGATCAAATACCGGCCGCCCAAGGAGAGTTCGGCGGACGGTGTCACGGTGCGCAACGACACCGGTGTCGTCGAGGGCGGCGAGATATCGATCTATTACGATCCGATGATCGCCAAATTATGTACCCATGCACCTGACCGCGCATCCGCCATCGCGGCCATGAGCACGGCTCTCGATGAATTCTATATCGACGGCATAGAGCACAATATCCCGTTCCTCGCGGCGATCATGGACAATGAGCGTTGGAAATCGGGCAAGCTCTCGACGGGCTTCATCGCTGAGGAATTTCCGGGCGGCTTCACTGGCAACGAACTCACAGCCGGCCTCAAGGCATCCCTCGCCGCTGTCGCGGTGACCGCCGATCACATCGAGAACCGGCGTAAGCGCCGCATCGGCGGACAGATCAACGGCAAGACGGTGAAATACAGCCAGCAACGGGTGGTGCGCTTCGGCAAAGACTGGCTGCCCGTCTCCATTGTCAGCGAGGATGAGCGGGTAGTGACGCTCGACAATGGCAAGGAATGCTTCGTGCGCAGCGGATGGGCGCCAGGCAACCCTATCTGGAAGGGCGAGATCGATGGCAGGCCGATATCGGTCCTGGTGCGCAAGATCCTCAACGGCTATCGC
>VAZZ01000006.1:16707-17256 GCA_005884715.1 Alphaproteobacteria bacterium
ATGCCGGCCAAGAAGGCGGCCGATACATCGAAGAAGCTTCTCTGTCCGATGCCCGGCCTCGTCGTGTCGATCACCGTGGTGGAAGGCCAGGAGATCAAGGCCGGTGAACCTCTCGCCATTGTCGAGGCGATGAAGATGGAGAATATCCTGCGAGCCGAGCGCGACGCGCTCATCAAGAAGATCCATGTCAAGAATGGCGACAGCCTGGCGGTCGACACCGTCATCATGGAATTCGCATGACGAAGATCCTGCATGCCGCCATCACCGGGCGCGTGCAGGGCGTGGGCTACCGCGCCTGGGTAGTCGATCGGGCTGAGGCACTGGGCCTCGCTGGATGGGTGCGCAATTGCCGCGACGGGTCGGTCGAGGCTGTCTTCAAAGGCGAAGAGGACAAAGTGGTCCGCATGCTCGATGAATGCTGGCGGGGACCGCGCAGCGCCGTGGTGGCGAGTGTCGTCGCGACTGTCGTCGCAGATGAAGGTTGGCACGATTTTTCGGTCAAGCCGACAAATTGATTCCCTCTCCCCGGGGGCGGGGCGCAGAACTGGC
>VAZZ01000456.1:0-949 GCA_005884715.1 Alphaproteobacteria bacterium
AGGGAATGGCAAAATCCGAGGTCCAGGGCATTCTGGGTTCCCCCTCGACGACCGCCGGAGTCAATTTCCAGGGCGACAGCTACTATTATATTTCGAGCACCACGGAGCAGCGGGCTTTCCTCAATGCCAAGGAAGTCGATCGCCAGGTGATCGCCATACGCTTCGACCGGAACGATCAGGTCGCCAGTCTCGGCCAATATGGTCTCGAGGACGGCAAGATCGTCGACATCAATTCGCGCACCACGCCCACAAAAGGCCGCGAACTGACCATCCTGCAGCAGTTGTTCGGCAATATCGGAGCGCCTGGCCCTGGCGGCACTATCGTTCCCGGACGCGAGCCAACCAAGCCCGGCCAAACTCCGGGTCCGGGTCAATAGCCACCCTGCGGACCGGTGATCGTATGCGGGCAATCGAAATTATCCCAATGCATATCATGCGGTATCCATGACACCGCTACGGCGGTGTAAGGCTCGTTGTAGCGATAGTTGAGACCGGCCACGTTGTTGGCGGCGCCGAAGACATCGACCACCGTTATCGCCGCCAGCAACGGCGTTTCCTTGAACAGGCCGATGAGAAAGTTGCCAAGGGGCGGAATCATCGGCGGTAAAGCCTGCGGCAGAATCACCCGGCTCCACAAGGGCAGGGATCTGAGGCCCAGCGCCCGTGCTGCCTCCCATTGCCCCACGGGTACGGCGTCGATACCCGCCCGATAAACTTCGGCGATATAGGCGCCGATATGAAGGCCGAGGCAGAGAATGCCAGTGGTGAGCGCCGGGAAGCGGATGCCATAGGCGGGCAGCACATAGAAGACGAAATAGAGCTGAACCAGGAGCGGCGTGCAGCGCATGAGCGCGATATAGCCGTTGCAGAACAGGCGCAGCGGCTTTATCCCGGAGCGCCGGCCGAGCGCCAGAAGCAGGCCTATGATGAGAGCCAGCGCGAATCCGCC
>VAZZ01000456.1:1005-2264 GCA_005884715.1 Alphaproteobacteria bacterium
CGGATAGGCCATCGCGAAATAGAGCAGCAGGACGAGCGTCCACACCTCGACACTGCGCCCGGTGGTGACCACCATTTGGCGACCGGAGAACGTAAGTTCGGTAATGGTAATGAGGGACACGAGCGACGTCGCCTTGACGAGATCGATCAGAAGATTGCCGAAGGACGGCAGCATCGAGACGAGCGCCTGGGGCAGGATCACAAGCCTGTAGGTCTGCACGCGGTCGAGGCCCAAGGCGGCGGCTCCTTCATGCTGGCCCTCGCCGATCGAGAGGATGCCGGCGCGCACGATTTCCGAGCCATAAGCTGACAGGTTGAGGCCAAGGCCGATGACCGCCGTTGCGGTAGGCGGCAATGAAATGCCGAAAGCCGGCAGGATGAAGAACAGGTAGAACAGCTGCACGATCGCCGAGGTGCCGCGCAATATCTCGACATAGGCGGTCACCAGGCGGCGGATCCAGGGATTGGGCACGAGACGAAGAAAGCCGATGACGAAAGATAGAACGACAGCCAGAACAGCGGTGATGAGCGTGATCTTGAGCGTCACCGCAGCTCCCTTGAGGAGCTGCGGCAACACATCCAAGGCCAGAAGCTGGTTAAGATCCAACGGATCAGGCTTTGCAGATCTGCTCGGCCGTCTTCACGCCATCCGGCAATTCATTCTTGCCGTAGCCATATTGCGAGATGATCTCGAGAAGCTTGCCGCTGCTCAGGAGCTTGGCAATTTCGGCATCGAGCACCTCTTTTAGATCGGTATCGGCCTTGCGCAGGCCCAATCCTGCATAGCCATAATCGGGCTCGCCATTGGCAGCCATGATCTGAGTGAAGCCTTCGACGCGCTCGACGCCTGGATCATTGGCGGTTTTGAGAAGTTCGTTGAGTTCGAGGGCGGGGAAATAGATCACATCGCAGCGCCCGGCCTTGAGACCCGCCAGCGCTTCCGTCGCATTGGCGAAGAGCACGACGCGGTCGTTCGGCACGCCGGCCTTGGCGAGTTCCTCGACCTGAGCCGCACCATTCTGCGTGCCGACAATCGCATCGGCGTGGGCGGCAACCTCGGCAATGCTCTTCACCCCCTTCGGATTGCCCTTCAGCGCGGCGAAACCCGCTCCCGTTCGGGTGACCGGATTGGTGAACAGAATCGCCTCGCAGCGCGTCGGGCGGATATACATGCCGGCGCCAATGATATCGAAACGGTCGGCATTGATGCCGGGAATGAGCGCATTGAATTCGACGACCTCGGCCTTGAGCTCCTTGACG
>VAZZ01000458.1 GCA_005884715.1 Alphaproteobacteria bacterium
GGACCATTGGTGATCCACATCTTGTTGCCGTTGAGGATATATTTCGATCCCTTTTTCTCGGCACGGGTGCGCATCGAGACGGCATCCGATCCCGAACCCGTTTCCGACATCGCGAGCGCCCCCACATGCTCGCCTGAAATGAGCTTGGGCAGATAGCGCCGCTTCTGTTCCTCTGAGCCATTGCGACGGATCTGGTTGATGCAGAGATTGGAATGCGCCCCATAAGAGAGCGCCACTGAAGCGGAGGCCCGACTCACCTCTTCCATGGCAACGGCATGGTCGAGATAGCCGAGACCGAGGCCGCCATATTCCTCTTCGACCGTGATGCCGTGCAGGCCGAGCGCCCCCATCGCCGGCCACAACTCGATCGGGAAACGGTCGCTTCTGTCGATCTCGGCGGCAAGCGGCGCGATCCTCTCTTCGGCGAAATCGCGCACCGTGTGGCGCAGCAGGTCGATCTCGGGGCCGAGATCGTGGTCGAGCCGAGTTCCCTGCTCGCCTGTTCGCGCATCAGATACTTCTGGATCTTGCCGGTCACCGTCATCGGAAAAGCGTCGACGAATTTCACATAGCGCGGAATCTTGTAATGCGCGATCTGCCCCTGGCAGTATTCGCGGATATCGGCATCGCTGCAGGTGACATTAGCCTTGAGCTTGATCCACGCGCACAATTCCTCGCCATATTTGGCGTCGGGCACGCCGATCACTTGCACGTCCTGAACCTTCGGATGCTTATAGAGGAATTCCTCGATCTCGCGCGGATAGATATTCTCGCCGCCCCTGATCACCATGTCCTTGATGCGACCGACGATATTGCAATAGCCCTCATCATCGAGGGTGGCGAGATCGCCGGTATGCATCCAGCGTCCTTGATCGATAGCTTCCGCCGTCTTCTCCGCGTCATTCCAGTAGCCGCGCATCACCGAATAGCCGCGCGTGCAGAGCTCACCGGTGGCGCCGGGAGGGACGATGCGCCCATCGGCATCGATGATCTTGACCTCGACATGGGGATGGATGCGCCCGACCGACCCCACCCGCTTCTCGAGCGGGTCATCGGCCGAGGTCTGGAAGCTCACCGGGCTGGTCTCGGTCATCCCGTAACATATGGTGACCTCGTTCATATGCATCTCGTTCACCACGCGCTTCATCACTTCGATCGGACAGGGCGAGCCTGCCATGATGCCGGTCCTGAGCGTCGACAGGTCGAATGCCTTGAAATCGGCATGGCCCAGTTCGGCGATGAACATGGTGGGCACACCATAGAGCCCGGTGCAGTGCTCGGCTTCCACCGTCTGCAGCACGGCCAAGGGGTCAAAAGCTTCACCCGGATAGACCATCGCCGAGCCATGTGTGATGCAAGCCAGGTTGCCCAATACCATGCCGAAACAATGATAGAGCGGCACCGGGATGCAGATACGGTCCTGCTCGGTGAGCTTCATCGTCTCGCCGATGAAGAAACCGTTGTTCAGGATATTGTGGTGGGTGAGAGTGGCTCCTTTGGGGTAGCCGGTGGTGCCGC
>VAZZ01000457.1 GCA_005884715.1 Alphaproteobacteria bacterium
AGATCGCGCTCATGCAGCAGATTGCCGTCAAGGACATTGCCGCCCTGGAACAGGCTGCCATGCTGGGTCGTCTCGCCGGCGCCGCGCCGCTCGCCTTCCTTCTTGCGAAAGCCCTGGGCCCAGCGGGCGAAGGCACCTTGCGCCTTCTCTACCCCGCACAGATCGAGGCTCAGCGTATTGTGGGCGGCAGGACCTGACGCCGCATAGATCCAGCGCTTCGAGCCATCGGCCGGATAGCCGCAATTCACCACGATGCGCGCCGGCCCGTCGGAGAATTCGAAAGCGAGCGGGCCCGAACAGGCGCGATCCGCGCCGAAATCGGTGACCACGACGGCTGAACCCTGCGCCATGCGGCTGAAGCCCGAATAGGCCGCGAGCGACAGCGGGCGGCCGAGCGTCGTATCCTGGCCAAAGACGGCGCGGACCTGGCGCACGGCCGGATCGGCGACGCCCTGGATCACTGCTAGACCGTCATCGCCGTGGCAGAAGAAACGCAGCATCGGCAGCATGCGCTCGATCCCGGCGCTGAGCCGCTGCGGCAAGGGTTCGCGCGCGGCGATGATAGCCGAGCGCAAGGGAACCAGATCGAGCAGAAGCTGGAGCAATATCGCCGGATTGCGCGACACATGGCCGCCATCGGGAAGGATATGCTCGGCGATCGCCGCTTCCAGCCGCTCATAGGCATGGTTGCGGAAGGCGGGCGAAGATTCGAAAGCGGTCACCGCATAAGCGAGCGCCAGGGCCTGCTCGATGCGGCCGGGTTCGTGCGCCATCTGCGCCGTCTCGCGGGCGATCAGCCGCAGGAAGCGGTCAGCGAAAGTCGAGCCCGCCCCTTTGAGCAGGAAGGGGGCGTGGCGCACCAGCGCCATCAGACGGACCGCCGCCACATCGGGTAACCGCGCTTCCTCAGGCAGGTTGCGCGCCGATTCGATCCAGTCGAGGACAAGGGTGCGGGCATAGGCGCGGTACATGGCCGAGCCGGCGGCCTCCAGATGAGCCAGCCAGGCAAAGCCATGCAGCTCGATCAGCCAGGCGGGTTCGACAAGCGACCTCGCAAAAATGCTGTTGGAGATCGGGATTGCCGAGGACGAGCGGGATGATCGGCCGCGCGAGCCTCGACGGGCGCCACCGGCGCAGCAACCGGCTTCCCAGATCCTGTGCTTTTTCAAAAGGTTGCAGCGTCGCGCCAACCGCGGCCCGGAAGGCATCGAACAATTCGAAACGGGACTCAAGGGCACGCAACATGGCGATGGTTCGACGGTCTCGATCATGGGACGGATTGGGGCGATCAGCTATTGGAGGGCGGTAAGGTTAAGGATTGCCTAACGGCGCTGGAGCCTTGCTGCGTAAAAGCCATCAAGCCCTTGATCGGGCCCAATATTCATCGAGGGCAGGGTGCGAAGATCACCGGCCCCTGTGATGAATTGGGATTGGCCCGCCACATCATCAGGGGTGAGCGCGCGGCGGGCGAATTCCGGATGGAGACCGAGAAACCGCTCGACCTGGTTCTCGCCCTCTTCGGGCTCGAGCGAACAGGTGCAATAGACCAGGCTTCCGCCCTGACGAACAAAACCCGCCGCATGATCGAGCATGCGCTCCTGCAGGCAAGCCAGTTCGGCGATCTGCGATTCGGATTTGATGTAAGACAGTTCGGGATGGCGGCGGATCGTGCCCGTGGCGGCGCAGGGCGCATCGAGCAGCACCGCATCGAAGAGCCGGCCCTTCGGAAAATCGAGGACATCGGCGATGAGAAGTTCGGCCTGAAGGTGCAAGCGATCGAGATTCTGCTTAACGCGCTCCATGCGCGGGGCCGATTGATCGAGCGCCGTCACTTGCGCAGCACTCGCGGCGAGCTGTGCGGTCTTGCCGCCCGGTGCGGCGCAGAGATCGAGCACCGTCATCCCCGCGACATCGCCGAGGAGACGGACGGGCAAAGCGGCGGCGGCATCCTGCACCCACCAGGCACCATCGCCAAAACCGTCGAGGGCTTCGATGCCAACCTGCCTGTCGCGCAGCCTTATCGAACCGGTGGGCAGAACGACACCGCCCAGCCTTGCCGCCCATTCTTCTGGATCGGACTTAACGCTCAGATCGAGCGCCGGCTCAATGACATGCGCGGCGGCGATCTCATGCGCGATCCTCTTGCCATAATTCTTCGTCCAGCGCCGCCACAGAAATTGCGGGACATTGAGATGCGGCTTGTCGACCGGTGATATTCCCACAAGCTTGCGCAACACCGCATTGACCAGGCCGGCGAAATGCCGGCCGTCGCGATCCTCGCGCGCCAGCGTGACGGCAAGGTCGATCACCGCATGCGCCGGCGCCTCGAGATAGAGAAGCTGGGCCGCGCCTACCAGCAGGATCAGTTCCGTGGTGCCGGATTTGCGCGGCAGCTTCTTGTCGAGGAACTGACCAAATGCCGCTTCGCATTCGCCCTTGCGGCGCAAGGATGTCTGCACCAGCGCGGTCACGAAGGCGCGGTCGCGCGCCGCGAGCGCTCCAGCATGATCGCGCATCAGCGCATCATCGAAAGGACGTGCTTTATCCAGAATGACGGAAAGAATGGCGATCGCCGCACGCCGCGCGGCGAGCCCGGCTTTGCCGGACTGCGGCCTTGCCTCGCTCAGCCCCATGGGCCTTTGCTGCGCTGTTCCGGAGGAGACCAGGGACCTTGCGAAGGGTTGGGCGCGGCAGATGACGCCTCGCCCAACTCGTTGGCGATCTGCTTCAGCGCCGCGATGCGATTCTCCGTCGAAGGATGGGTCGAGAACAGATTGTCCATGCGCCCGCCCGACAAGGGATTGATGATGAACATATGGGCGGTGGCCGGATTGGCCTCGGCCGTATCGTTTTCAATTCTATGCGCCGCCTCCGATATGCGAGCGAGAGCAGAGGCGAGCGCCAGCGGCTTGCCCGAGATCAGGGCACCGCCACGGTCGGCGGAATATTCACGGGTGCGGCTGATCGCCATTTGCACCAGCATGGCCGAGCGGCGAGTTGCGGTCGCGCCCGCCGAAGAAGAAAGCGAAATTGCCGAGCATCGAAATGGCGCCGGCTATGGTCGCGGTCAACGTCATGATGAGTGTATCGCGGTTCTTCACATGAGTGAGCTCATGCGCGATCACGCCTTCGATCTCGTCATAGCTCAAGGACGAAAGCAGGCCGGTCGTCGCGGCGACCGCGGCATTCTGAGGATTTCGGCCGGTAGCGAAGGCGTTGGGCTGCGGGTTCTCCATGATGTAGATCTTGGGCATCGGCAGGCCTGCATTGTGCGACAGTCTCGCGATCATGTCATAGAAGTCGGGTGCCGCAGCGCGGTCGATCTGGCGCGCGCCATGCATGGCGAGCACCATCCTGTCGGAATTCCAGTAGGCGAAGGCGTTCATCCCGAGCGACAGAACGAGGGCGATCAGCATTCCGGTCTCGCGGCCGATGGCGTAGCCGACCGCCAGAAACAGGGCCATGAGCCCCGCCAGCAGAATTCCGGTTCGCATCACATTCATCGGCTCACACTCCTTCCAGGCTCGCCTTGCGCCGGGCACAATCCGGCTTCTATATGATGGTTATGGCCAATGCCAAGGACAAGACTTCGAAGACAATTTCAGCCGCCGCCGAGCAGGCGCTCGCCGAAGCGCGGGCGAGACGCAAGGTTGCGGCTGCCACCCGCCTTCCCAAGGAGATCAATGGCCGCGACAGGCCCGAGCCGACGCGCTTCGGCGATTGGGAAGTAAAGGGCATCGCAAGCGATTTTTAGCAAAGCGCATTTCTATTTATCGTCACCGGCGAAAGCCAGGGCCCAATAAACTGGTTAAACCT
>VAZZ01000459.1 GCA_005884715.1 Alphaproteobacteria bacterium
CGAAGCAGGCGACTGTCATCGCTTATGCCAATGACTATCTGCTCATGATGTATTTGGTCCTGGCCGCCATACCGCTCGCTTTGCTGCTGTCGAAGCCCGGCAAGGCGCCTGGTAGTGCGCCGGTTGCCGCAGTCGCAGATTGATGTGCCAATACCCTCATGCTGAGGTGGCCGCGCAGCGTAGTCCATCACCCTATTTGTCATGGCCGTCCTTGAGCGGCCATCCAGTCCTTTCCTTTCAGTAGTTGCATGGCGTTGAGGCTGGATGGCCGGGTCGAAGCCCGGCCATGACGAATAGGGGAGACTAGCTTCGCTCGCCCCATACAAGGGTGAAGTGGGTAGATTAGCTTCAGTTCTGCTCTTACTGCCCCTGCACCAGTCTGAGCTGGGCTTCTTCGTTGGCGATCCTCGCCGGATCTTCGACATCGAGCTGTTCGATGCGCAAACCTCTTTTGGTGATCTTGTCGGCCGACAGGCCGAGCTTTTCGAGATCGCCGCTCGCCTGGCCGAAATGGCGCTGCAGGTCGAGCACCCGGTCCTTGAGGCGGCCGACATCTTCGAGCAGGCGCGTCACTTCAATCTTGATCACGCCCGCCTGTTCGCGCATGCGCGCATCCTTGAAGATCGCCTGCATGGTCTGGATCAGCAGCATGAGGACATTGGGCGAGGCGACGATGACGCGCTCGCGATGCGCCTTCTGGATGACGTCTTCGAACTTCTCATAGAGGTCGGCATAGATCGATTCGGAGGGCACGAACATGATCGCCGTCTCATGCGTCTCGCCCGCGATGAGATATTTCTCGGCAATGTCCTTGACGTGATGAATGACATCGCGGCGCAATCGCGTTTCGGCGGCGCGAAGCGCAGCTTCGCCCGAGGCGGATTTCAGCGCATTGAAAGCCTCGAGCGGGAATTTGGCGTCGAGTACCAGGCGCAATTCGGACTCGGGCAATTTGATCAGGCAGTCCGGCCGCGAGCCGTTGGAAAGCGTGGCCTGGAAGGTAAAGGCATGGCCATGCAGGCCGTCGCGGATGATCGCTTCCATCCGCGCTTGCCCATAAGCTCCGCGTGCCTGCTTGTTGGCGAGGATGTCCTTGAGCGAGACCATTTCGGAAGAAAGCTGGGTGAGATTGGCTTGCGCCGTGTCGATCACCGCCAGTCTTTCATAAAGATGCTTGAGCGACTGATGGGTGCGTTCGGCCTGTTCATTGAGGCCGCGGCCGACCCTGTGGCTTACCTGGTCGAGCCGCTCATCGAGGGTGCGGGTCAGATGCTGCTGTCCGCTCGCAGCCTGGTCGGCGAAGCTTCTAAGCTGGCCCGCCATCTCGGCCAGCCGGAATTCGAGGTCGCTGGCGCGTCGCAAGGTTTCGAGGCTTTCCTCGCGCCGCAGCTTCTGGCCGCGCCAAGCCAGCACGGTGGTGATGATGATGAGAAGAAGCGCCAGGCCTGCGCCGGCAAGGAGGACCTGGGCGAGGCTGAAGGCCTGGCCGGCGATCTGGAGGACGGTCTGGTCAAGGGTCATAAACGCCAGTCTAGATGATTCGCGGGTCCAAATACAAAACAAGAACGGGCTTTGACACAAAGATGGCAGGTTTTAACGTGATGATGATCAGAGGAGGCCTGCCATGCTCCGCCCATTGCTTTTGGCCATTTCAATCATTCTGACTGCCCATGGCGCCGGGGCGGCCGAGATCACCGGGCGCTATGTGCTGGAGAAGGTCGAACAGGGCTTCCTGCGGCTCGATACCGCGACCGGCGTCATGGCGCTGTGTGCGGCCAAGGCCGGGCTATGGCAATGCGAGACGGTCAGGGATAACGGCCTCGACCTGACCAAGGAGCTCGCCGATCTGCGGGCTGAGAATGAAAAGTTGAAATCGCGCCTCGCCGAACTGGAAAAGGCGGGCGCTCCTACCAAACTGCCGAGCGATCAGGATGTAGATCGCATGATGGACATCTTCGGCAAGATGTTAGACCGCTTCCTCGATTTTGCCCGAGAGATGGATGGCAAGAGCAAGAACGGCACGTCGCTCTAATAACGTGGCCTTCAAAGATTTGCGGACTGAGATTGGACAAGCGTCCAAAAAAATGAGACCCGTCCATCCTCACGGGACGGACGGGTCCTTGACACACGCAAGCTCGGGACGGCGACAGGAGCCGCGCGCGTCAACTGGTTCACACGAAGGATCACATTAAGGAAGCCCCCGCCTCCCCGGCACATCAAGGCCCGAATGATCCCCCGCTGGATCGTCGGGCAGATTGACCATCGTTCGTGGTTACTTCGCGGTGAGACTGTGGCAATCATCGGGCATATTCACGACAGGACAGTGGACATTCCGTTGAATACTCAACTAAACCCATCCGTAGCGTTAATGAGCGCAGCGGCAAGTCCAGGTTCTGTTCCAGTATGTCCTGCATCGCCGATAATGTCGAGATGCGCCGCTGGCCAAACTTTATGCAGCGCCCACGCACTTTGCATGGGTGTCACCACGTCATAGCGTCCCTGGACGATGGCCCCCGGAATATTCTTGAGCCGGGGGGCTTCCTTGAGAAGCTGTCCCTCCTCGCTGAAGAAGCCGCGATTGATAAAATAGTGGCATTCGATACGCGCGAAAGCATAGGCGAAGCGGTCATCGGCCGATTGTGCGACGCGGTCCGCGTTGGGCAGTAGTGATAGGCAGGTGCTTTCCCAAACACTCCAGGCGCGCGCACAGACCTTAAGCGCTGCTTCATCGCTGCCGGTAAGCCGCTTGTGATAGGCCGCGATCATGTCGTGTTGCTCCATTTCGGGAATAGGCGCCGCATAGGCTTCCCAAGCGTCGGGGAAAATCCAGCTGGCCCCTTCCTGATAGAACCACCGGAGCTCCGATTGGCGCAGGAGGAAGACGCTGCGCAGGATGAGCTCACTCACGCGCTGCGGATGCATCTCGGCATAAGCGAGCGCCAGCGTGGAGCCCCATGAGCCGCCGAGCACTTGCCAGCGTTTGATGCCGAGCAGCTCGCGCAGCCGCTCCATATCGGCCACCAGATCCCAGGTGGTGTTGTCGCGCAATTCCCCGAAAGGCGTCGACTTTCCGCAGCCGCGCTGATCGAACAGAATGATCCGATAGGATCCGGGATTGTGAAAGCGGCGAAGGAAGGGCGCGATGCCGCCACCCGGTCCGCCATGCAGGACGATGACCGGCTTGCCCCCCGGTGATCCGCATTCCTCAAAATAGATTTCATGCAGGGGCGAGACCTTGAGCCGTCCGGTCCGATAGGGCTCGATTTCAGGATAGAGGACGCGCAGAGCGTTCATTGGCAAGCCTTGGCCTTTCGGGAGTGAAGCGATAGATTGCGGGAAACAAGAAGATGCCCGTTCGATCGGGTCAATACTAGGGAGGAGCAATGCCAGGCTACAGGGTCATCATTGTCGATGATCATCCCTTGTTTCGCGCCGCATTGAAGCAGGCTCTGAGTGGTGCCTTCAAGGGCATAAAGCTCGACGAAGCCGGAACGCTCGATGCCGTGACGGCGCGTCTCGACCGCGACAGCGATGTCGATCTGGTGCTGCTCGATCTCAAGATGCCAGGCGTCCAGGGCCTTTCGGGCCTCATGTTCCTGCGTGCGCAATATCCGGCGGTGTCGATCGCCGTCGTCTCCGCCAGTGATCAACCCCATATCATCCGCCGCGCCTTAGATCTGGGCGCCTCGGGCTTCATTCCCAAATCGCTCGCCGTCGAAGACATGCGCCGCGCCATCGCTTCCATTCTCGCAGGCGGTATCTGGGCGCCGGAAGGCTTAGGCCCCGGCGCCGCCCCCGACAGCGAAGGCGATGCCCTGGCGCAGCGCGTCGCCACCCTGACGCCGCAGCAGATGCGCGTCCTCATGATGCTGAAGGAGGGCCTGCTCAACAAGCAGATCGCCTTCCAGCTCGGCATTTCCGAGGCGACGATCAAGGCCCATGTCTCCGCCATCCTGCAAAAGCTCGCTGTCGGCAGCCGCACCCAGGCTGTCATCGCGGCGAACCGCATCGATGGCGAGAGCCACGTGCCAACCGGCTAATTAAGGGTGTGATGATTTTGGAAGGGATCGCCCGCTCAAAACGCCCTCATAGCGCCACTCGGCCGCAATCCTGAGCTCCGAGGAATGAGGTCTCAGCCGCTCGATGGTGGTCCGTGAGTAATTCACATTTCTGTTTAGCATGCGCCACGCCGATGCTCTATTCGGCGGCCTGCGCCTGTGCTGCGAACTGCGCCAATGCGGCGCGCAAGGCCGCCGGCCGCACCGGCTTGCGCAAATACTGGATGGCGCTTTCGGCGGCGCGCTTCTGCACCAGGCGCGACCTGTCGGCGGTGATGAGGATCGCCGGCACCATCCGGCCGTCCGCCCCCCGCAGGCGCTCGATGAGTTCGATACCGTCATCGCGATTGAGATGGTAATCGGCCAGGATCACATCGATGGACGGACCTTCGGCGGCAAAGAGGGCATGCGCCTCGGAAACATCGCGCGCCGTGACGACGCGGGCCCCCCAGCCGCCGAGCAGCGCCTGCATGGCCTCGAGGATTTGCGGCTCGTTGTCGATGACGAAGATGGTGAGCCCGCCAATGCGGTTGTCGAGGCGCGAGATGATCTTGGGACGGGTCTCGACGAGTTCATGACGGGGCGCCGTCGGAACCGTGATGGCGAAACAGGAACCATGCCCCGGCCGCGATATCAGATGGAGGGGATGCTTCATCATCTTGGCGATGCGCTCTACGATCGACAGTCCAAGGCCGAGACCGGGTTCGATCCCCTTGTACTGGCCCAGGCGCTCGAACTCGTGGAAGATGACGGCTTGATTGTGCTCGGCGATCCCGGGGCCCGAATCATGAACTTCGATGCGCACGGACTCGCCGCGGCGCCGGCAGCCCATCAGCACATGGCCGCTCCTCGTATACTTGATCGCATTGGAGACGAGATTCTGTAGCACCCGCCGCAACAGCTTGCGGTCGGTCCTCACTGCAAGCGATGAATTGACGACGGTGAGCCTCAGCCCGCGCTCAGCCGCAGCCGGAGCGAATTCGAGCTTGAGCGCATTCAGCAGGTCATCGATCAGGAACGCCGAGATTTCGGGCTTGAGGGCGCCCGCATCGAGGCGCGATATATCGAGAAGGGCGGAGAGAATGTCCTCGACGGCGCCAAGCGAGGCATCGATATTGCGGGCGAGCTCACCGCCGGACCCGCGCACCTTGCGTTCGACGAGGCTCGCGGTGAACAGTCTTGCGGCATTGAGCGGCTGCAGGATATCGTGGCTCGCCGCGGCGATGAACCTGGTCTTGCCCAGATTGGCGGCGTCGGCTTGCGACTTGGCGCGCTTGAGCTCGCTGTTGAGCCGGGTAAGCTCCGCCGTGCGTTCCTGGACTCGCCGCTCGAGCGTCTCATTGGCGCGCTTCAGTTCTTCCGCCGCCTTGACCGACTGGGTAATGTCGGTGAAGGTCACCACATAGCCGCTGTCTTCCGGCATCTTGCTCGAACGCAGCTCGAGTACCATGTCGCGCCGGCCCAGATGCTCGATGATCGGTTCATGCGTCGAGGTGATCTTGCGCAAACGATCGAGCCGCAGTTCCGGCAGGCGCGCCGCCTCGACGCCGCTTGCCCGCAACATCGTGTCGAGAACCTCCTCGAGCGGCGCCCCGATCCGGCTCATATCGGCAGGCAGCGCCAGAAGACTGCAGAAGCGTTCATTCCAGCAGATGAGCTTGCCCTCGCTGTCGAACACGGCAATGCCCTGGCCGACATTATCGATCGCCGACTGCAGCAGGTCGCGATTGTACTGGATGGCGGTCGATGCATCATCGAGAAGCTTCATCGCGCCGCGCGGATTCTTGGAATGGCGCTCGAGCAGCAGAGCCATGACGAGCCGCGACGAAGCGGTGCCGACGGCGCTCGCCAGAAGGTGTTCGGCGAAGCGCAACATGCGGATATCGGCCTCGACCTTGGGGTCATGCGCGACCTTGCGCTGCGTCGCCGCCTCGGCAAAGGCCCGTGAAGTGCGTTCGGTGCCCAGATAGCGCGCCACCGTCGCTTCCACTTCACCAACCGTCACCGCGGTGCGCCACAGGCGGAAGCCGGGTGCAGTACCCAGGGGAATGTCGCGGGTGACGAAAACCGCCGCTTGCATACGTTCGATGGGCGAAGGCGCCCTGAATAACGACACCGCGATATAGACAGCGGAATTGACGAGGAGGCTCCAGATGACCCCATGAGTCAAGGGATC
>VAZZ01000460.1 GCA_005884715.1 Alphaproteobacteria bacterium
GAGACAGTTTGGTCCCTATCTGCCGTGATTGTAGGAGAATTGAGAGGATTTGTCCTTAGTACGAGAGGACCGGGATGAACGCACCTCCGGTGGACCTGTTATCGCGCCAGCGGTACAGCAGGGTAGCTATGTGCGGACGGAATAACCGCTGAAGGCATCTAAGCGGGAAATCCACCTCGAAACCATTTCTCCCTTGAGAACCGTGGAAGACGACCACGTTGATAGGCCAGGTGTGGAAGCGCCGTAAGGCGTGAAGCTTACTGGTACTAATCGTTCGAACGGCTTGATCGTTCTCATTTTCAATACCCATTCCAGGAGACAGACGTCAGGAAACAGGCGTCAGGATCTCCTTTGTTGCAAGAAAGAACTAGTTGATGGCGGTGTGCGAAACAGGGGTCGTCCTGACCCCTGACTTCTGATCACCGTTCCCTGTTTTTTGCCGGCCTGGTGGCTATGGCGAGGTGTCTGAACCCGATCCCATCCCGAACTCGGTCGTTAAACGCCTCAGCGCCAATGGTACTTCGTCTTAAGACGCGGAAGAGTAGGTCGCTGCCAGGCCTGCAAAAGACAGACGTGATTGTGCAAACAACTTCTTCACATGACATTCAAGAACCCGCCGCGCGCGAAATCGCCGGCGGGTTTTTTGCTCCTATAAATACAGCGGCTTTCGGGTAACCGTCCGGTGATGGCCGCGATCAGTTAGCGCCGTGGCATTTTTTGTATTTCTTGCCTGAGCCGCAGGGGCACGGGTCGTTGCGCCCGACGCCTTTGAAGATGGCATTTGCCGATGCTGGGGCAATTGGGTTGCGGGCGAGACGCCAGTAGGAGAGGGTCTCGACCCATTCGGGGATCAGGTCCGGAGCTTTGGCGGTGAGATGATTCTGGTCGGGCTTGGGCAACGTGCTTTCGCGACTGGCGATGGCAATGAGGGAGCGCAGCCCGGCAAGGGCTTCGATGGCGGCCTGGTCGCCGCTTTCGACGATGACGAGCCAGCTTGCGGGCAAGAGCGCCATGGCGCGCCGGAAGCCTTCGGCCCACATTTCCCAGAGAACATCTTCATTGCGGGTATCGACCGCGAAGACCGGCTCATACGGGATGGAGTTCGGATGCAGGCTCATGGCGATTCCGTTATAATGATCCATGATCAGGCCGGTGATGCGCTGGACCTGTTTCAGGTCCTCGAAGACAGGCGCATGGTCTTCACTGCCGCTCTCGCTCCAGATGTACGGCATCCAGCGGCTGGGCAGGATCATGTCGGGGCAGACGATGACGCCCGCCAGGAAGCCGTCTAACTCCTCGATGAGCATGGATTCATTATGCTCATCCGGCACGTTGAGCAGAAAGTCTTCAAGCTGATCGAGCGTGCTCTTGACCACCACTATCCCAGTTCCATGGCAGGAGTTCGGTGATGCGATTGATGGGGTGATCGGCGATGCGGGTCAAGACGGAACGCAGATACGCCTCGGGATCGAGACCATTGAGCTTGGCGGTTTCGATGAGCGAGTAGATGGCAGCAGCCCGCTCGCCGCCGGCATCGGATCCGGCGAAGAGATAATTCTTGCGGCCAAGCGCAATGCCGCGGATCGATCGCTCGGCGGCATTGTTGTCGATCTCGATGCGGCCATCATGGATGTAGCGGACCAAGGCATCCCAACGGCCAATGGTGTAGCGTATGGCTTTGGCGAGATCGGATTTGCCGGAGAGTTTAGGCAAGGTGGTTTCGAGCCATGCCTTGAGGTCGGCAATCAGCGGCAAGGCGTACTCCTCGCGCCATCGCTTTCGCTCATCGGGCGGCTTGCCGCGGATGCTGTCCTCGATGCCGTAGAGGCGGCCGATGCGCTCGATGGCCTCCTTGGCAATGGGTGAGCCGTTGCTGACATGCTCATCGAAGAACTTGCGCCGCACATGCGCCCAGCAGGCGGCTTCCGTCACTTTCGTCTTCTCGAAGACGGCGTTGAAGCCGGCATAGCCGTCGGCATGCAGGATGCCCCTGAAGTCTTTCAGATGACCCTGCGGATGCTCGCCCTTGCGGTCGGGCGAGTAGAAGTACGCCGCCGCCGGGGGCTGTTCTGCGCAGCAGGGCCGCCCGTCGCGCACATAGGCCCATAATCTTCCGGTCTTGGTCTTGCCAAGCCCAGGCGCCAGGCTGGCTTCATCGAAGTTGCCTTTGGTGACGTACCTGCCACGCTCGAATTTGCACTCGATGAACTTGCCGACTTCTTCCAACATGCATTCGTCCGCACGACCATGGTTTTGGACAGGCAAACGCCCGACGCACGCGTGCGGATAGAGCGGGAACTGAGGGAAAGATTTGCGACTTTTGCGCGCAATGGCATCGTCCATATACCACTGCCGGCGCGCGTCGTCAGCGCCGCCTTGCCCTGAGAAGCCGGGGCCTCTCGACTCGAATTGCAATAAGCTGTAAACCTGCATGTGCCGCCCCGTTCCGACGGCTTTTTGCCTTTTTTGTTCAAGCGCGATACTCGGGGAAGTGCCATGTCGGTTGCTCAAGACTTAGTGCGCGACGTCAGCGACCTTGCCAAAAACTATTCCGGCCAACTGCTTCAGCCATCCTCGCCTGGCTATGATGATGTCAGGCGCGTCCATAACGGCCTCATCGACCGGCGGCCGGCGCTGATTGCCTGCTGCCACGGGGTTGCCGATGTCGTCGATGCATTGGGTCTCGGCCGAAAGCTCGGCCTTGAAATCGCTGTGAGAGGTGGTGGACACAATGTTGCAGGACGAGCGACGATTGACGACGGCCTGATGATCGATCTGGCGCCCATGAAAAGCGTTTATGTTGATTTCAAGCGCCGAGTGGCGCGGGCGGAAGGCGGGGTCACGTGGCGCGAATTCAATCGTGAGACCCAGCTTCATGGCCTTGCGACAACCGGTGGCGTCGTGTCCACGACGGGCATCGCCGGCCTCACACTGGGTGGCGGCATCGGCTGGCTGATGGGCAAGCATGGCCTTGCACTCGACAATCTCATATCGGCCGAAGTCGTCACGGTGGATGGAAAGGTCCTTACAGCAAGCACAGAGGAAAACAGC
>VAZZ01000461.1 GCA_005884715.1 Alphaproteobacteria bacterium
GCCCGGAAAGCACGCGCTCGCCGGCATCGCGGCCGAGATAGACCTCGGCAATGGTCTCGGCGACGCGGGCAAGCGAGGCGGTTTTCAACGCCAGCGCCAGCAGCGGCACGAGCCCGCGCAATGCGGTGAGTTCAGGCTCGCCGAAACCGCCGGGCCGCGCCGTCGACCACTGCGTATAGATGCAGTCCATCTCGCCGATGGAGCCTTCGCGATCGAAGCGCTGCAGGAAGGCGACATAGTCGGTCTGGCCCTGCTCATCGAGCCTGCCCAGATAATCGAAGTCGCGCGGCTCGTTGTCGTCGAGGCGGCGGCGCAATTCATCTTCGCCCGATTGCAGCAAATGATAGAAGGTGCTCTTGCGCCAGTTCTCCTCCGAATAGCTCGTCGTCGTATATTCGGAGATTTCCTTCTCCACCGCGCCATCGGCGCGCCAGTGGAAGGCGCGGCCCTCATGAATGGGATGCAGCGTGTCGATGACGGCGGTGGCAATGGCAAGATCGAGGCCCGCTTTGGTGCATTCCTCGCAGAAGCCATGCAGCAGCGCCAGTTCCGACTGGCCGGCGAGGCCCCTGGCGATGATCGATTGCGAGATGCTGGCGATATTGGTGTCGTTCATGCCGGCACATCCGTTGTTTCGACCCGGTAGACAAGCCGCATCAGCATGTCGCGCGTTATCGTGAGGGAAGCGGGATCGACGCCATGACTCACTTTGTTGGCCCATTCGGTCTGGCGGCCGGAAAGCCTCGCGATGCGATCGCGGCCCTGCGCCGTGGGTGAGAGCAGCTTTGCCGATTTATGCGCCGGATTGTCCTCATAGCAGGCAAGGCCTTCGCCGACGAGGATATCGGCGAGGCGCTGCACGCTCTGGCGCGCCAGGCCCATCACCCGGCCGATCTCGGCGACGCTGCGCTTCTCATGGAGCACCGCGCCCAGGACCTTCCAGCGCGCGGCAGTGAGGCCGGCGGGAGCGGAAATCCGGTCGGCAGCTTCGATGAAGCCGCTTTCGAGGCGGAAAGTCACGAGCACGATCTCGGTCAGAAGCCGGGCGGCTTCGGTTTTCTCAAGGGACACGGTGTTCCGTCTCTGTGTCAGAGGCCTCGCTCGCCAGGATGAAGTGCGGGGTCATGGGAGATTTCCTGGATGGGAACTGACAGTATACTGTCATATCTAATAAATGCCACTATTTTAATCCGCGGAGATTCATCGCTCTTGCAACTGTCGGCGAAACCGTGGGATTTGGAGAATATCGGTGTCGGATAGCCCACCCGCTTCGCCTTCAATATCCATAGATTTGCAATCTCGCGTCTGTCCAAAAAGTATGAGACTTTAGATGCGAAATCTAGGAAATTTTATAATGCAGGCAGGTTGCGGCCTCCGGGTGGGAAAATTCCCTGTTCGGAGCATTTTTGGAAGGCCAACCCATTGATATTGGCGAACAGCCGAATTTTTTGCGGAAAGTCCCTGTTAATCCCTGTAATTCCCTGTTATGCTTCGGCAGATGCAAATAAAGGGCTGGTGCAGAGGAATCATTACCTAGATTTTCATCTGTTTGCCCTTCCGACGCCGCCCGTCACCTGGCCGAGCGTTTCTTCGCCGAAACGAGACCGGGCTGCTTGGCCTTGACGTCCACCTTGAGCTGCAAGCAGGCGTCGAGAAAATTGAGATGCCTGAACTCCTCCGGCACCTCGACTTCCGCGACCTTCTGGCCTTTCTGCGGCAGCGGCCGTGGCGGATCGACGAAACGTCCGGAGCGATAATCCTCATCGAGGCGGACGGCCGCCAATATCTGACCCGAACGGTCATAGAGTGCGCATAATTTCATCTTGAAACTCCGTAGCAAAGATTGATCAGGATGGATTAGAGCGGTGCGCGCATGGCGATGAAAAAGATCAGCCCGCCGCGATCGGCGTTGACCCAGAGATTTGTCATCTCGCGGCCGTCCGATTCTCTGGAATAGGTCGTTCGCTCGACCCAGATCTGCTGGAAGGGATGGTCGAACTGGCTGGGAAACACATTGTATCCCCAATAGTGTGTGGAATCGCGCATCTGCCAGAAATAGATGATCTGGCCCTGGCTCTGAAATACTTCCGCAGTGTGGAAGACTTCGACAGGAACACCCATAAAGGCCTCCTTGGCTCACGAAGAGCCGATGGCAAGCCGTCCCGCGCCTGAAGCTAGCGCAGCCCGGCGTCAGGCCGAATGAATTATGATGACATGCTTACTTTGCGTTCTTGGCCAGCAGCTTCAGCCAACGCGCCGCTTCGCGCGCCACATTTCTGGGCGCGGTGCCGCCGAAACTCACCCGCGAGGCGACCGAATTCTCGACCGAGAGCACCTTGTAGACATCGGTGTTGATCTTGCCCCTCGCGAAATGGGCCGGCCCAAGTGCCACGCCAGCGAGTCGGCGAGATCGGTAGCGGTGGCAAAGGCTGCGCGACGGGCTTTCAATAACATGACAACGTTTTCGGCGGCGAATTTGAATCCTCGCCGATCGGGGATGCGCTCGACGGAGATGGGATATTTTGGTCGGTTTGGGTCGATGCCGGTGATCCGGAATCTTTCGCCGTTAGCGTCGAATTCGCGACCGAAGTCCGATGGCGTCAATCCGTATCGCACGGCCAGAAATGCGAACATGTCCTTTTCGAGATTGAAGACAGAGCCGTCAGGGGCGGGAATGCTGACACGGAACACAGGCTCGAACACTTGGCCTGCATCCAGACCGCGCCATCCGGCGCTCTCGATGGCTAGGCCGTAATCTACAGCGATCTTCCGGCACGCCTCCAGCATGCGAGCCTGGATTTCTTCGCAGGCTGCCGGCGTCAGACGTGTGCGTTTGCCTTTGGTCATCCAGCTCGTCTTTTACACCTGTTTCCCCAGCAGCTTCAGCCAACGCGCCGCTTCGCGCGCCACATTCCTGGGCGCGGTGCCGCCGAAGCTCACCCGCGAGGCGACCGAATTCTCGACCGAGAGCACCTTGTAGACATCGGTGGTGATCCTGTCGTTGACGCTGTGCATGTCGGTGAGGCTGAGACTCGCCAATTCGCAGTTCTTCTTCTCGGCGAGCGCCACCAGCGCGCCCGTCACATGATGCGCCTCGCGGAAAGGCAGTCCCAAAGCGCGCACCAGCCAGTCGGCGAGATCAGTCGCGGTGGCGAAACCCTGGGCGGCTGCGTCGCGCATCGCCTTGGTATTGGGCTCGAGGTCCTTCACCATGCCGGTCATCGCGGCGATGGCGAGCGAGAGATTGTCGATCGCATCGAAGGCCGGCTCCTTGTCCTCCTGCATGTCCTTGGCATAAGTGAGCGGCAGGCCCTTCATCACTACGAGCAGCGATGTAAAGGCGCCAAGGATGCGGCCCGGCTTGGCGCGGACGAGCTCGGCC
>VAZZ01000463.1 GCA_005884715.1 Alphaproteobacteria bacterium
CGCAATTCCGATGCCGATCACGGTCACGATCGGTACGGCGGCGTTCTTGAGTGCATGCACGAACAGGATGCCAGTCTGTCCCATGCCCTTGGCGCGCGCTGTGCGGACGTAGTCCTGCTGCAGCACGTCGAGCATGGCGGCGCGGGTAATCCGGGCGATCAGTGCGATATAGACGCAGCCGAGCGCGACCGCCGGCAGGATCAAGTTTTCAAGCCAAGGCCACAGCCCTTCCGCCAATGGCGTGTAGCCCTGCACCGGCAGCCAATCAAGTTCGAGCGCAAACACATAGGCAAGGAGATAGCCGACCACAAAGACCGGCACGGAGAAACCAAGTACTGCAAACGCCATGATCGCGCGGTCGATCAAGGTGTCAGCCTTCCACGCCGCCACGACTCCGATTGGCACCGCGATAGACACAGCGAGGACAAGCGTGACAACCATCAATGACAGGGTCGGCTCGACGCGCTGCCCGATCATGGTGGCGACCGGCAGATTGCTAAAGATCGATGTGCCGAGATCGCCGTGGAGAATCTGCCAGACCCACTCGCCGAAGCGGATCAGGAATGGCCGGTCCAGACCGAGACTCTGGCGTATTCGCTCGACATCGGCCGGCGTCGCCTGGTCCCCAGCAATCACTGCCGCTGGATCGCCAGGCGCAATGTAGAGCAGGCTGAAGACGAACAGAGCCACAATCGCCATCACTGGGATTGTCGCAAGCGCGCGGCGGATGATGTAAGCGAGCATGGGGACTATGCTACAGGCTCACGCGTTTTTGGTGACACCCCAGAAGAACGGCAGCGGCCCCTTAGCAATTCCCGCGACGTTCCTGCGCCAAGCTTGATGTTGCAGGAAGAAGCCGGTTGGCGCGTAAACCACAGACTCGAGTGCAGCCTTGTTGAGCCGCCGCATTGCGGCTTTCTCGTCATCAAGCGTCTTGGCCTCGAACCAGGCCGTCACCTGCGCTTCGACCTCAGGCGCGTCCGGCCAGCCAAACCAGGCTTTGTCACCATTCGCGCGGATCCAGGCCGCCGCCGGATTGATACAATCGCCGCCGGCAAACCAGGTGTGGAACATCTGCCAGCCGCCCTGGCCGGGCGGTGTCTTCACGGCGCGCCGCGCCCCAACGGTGCCCCAATCGGTGGCAACGAAATCCACATTCATGCCGAGACGCTTGAGGAGGTCGGCCGTAACGTCCCCCTGCGGCTTGGTGATCGGCTGATCCTGAGCAACGATGCAGGTGACCGGCTGGCCGGCGTAGCCGCTTTGCGCCAAAAGCTTCTTTGCTCCGTCGAGATCGCGAGGTCCCTTCAGGATCTCGCCACCCTCCTCATTATAAAGAGGGGTACCGGGGGTAAAGAAGCCCGGTAGTGGTTTCCATAGTGCCGGGTCATCTCCAACCAGGGCCCGCATATAGTCCTCTTGACTCATCGCCATCAGCACCGCGCGGCGCGCCCGCACGTCGTTGAAGGGCGGATGAAGATGGTTCATGCGGAAGCAGCCGATGTTGCCGAGGGGATCGGCGATGTCCACCACGACATTGCGATTTCTGCGTAAGAGGGGCACTAGGTCGGAAATTGGACTCTCCCACCAATCGACCTCGCCGCTTTGCAGCGCTGCGGAGGCCGTGGCCTGGTCAGGCACCACGATCCACTCGATGCGATCGACCAGCATCTGCTTGCCACCGGCGAGCCATGAATGCGGCTCCTGGCGCGGCTGATAGCCCGCGAATTTCTCGAACACGGCCTTGCCGCCCGGCACCCACTCGTTCCTGACAAAACGCATCGGGCCGCTACCGACATATTCGGAAACTTGTTTGAAGGGATCCGTCTCCGCGATGCGCGCGGGCATGATGAAACAACACGGCGTGCTGTTCTTGCCCAGCGCCAGCAGCATTTTCGAAAATGGCCTTTTCAGAACCCAGCGGAACGTACGGTCATCGACGGCGATAAGGTCATTCTGGGCAGTCTTGATCATCAAGCCCAAAGAATCCCGCGCCGCCCATCGGTTGAGGCTCGCAACCACAACCTTAGCCAGGACCGGTTCGCCGTCGTGGAACTTTTGTCCCGGCCGCAGCCGGAATGTCCAGGTGAGCCCGTCCGCCGATACTTCTTCGGCTTCTACCATCTGCCTTTGCGGGCGAAGGTTCGCGTCGACGCCGTAGAGCGTATCCCAGACCATGGCCGCGGCATTGCGCACAACGTATTGCGTGCCCCAGATCGGATCAAAGTTGGCGAGGTCGGCTTGCGGCACGAAGCGCAGCGTGCGCGCTCCAGCACGCTGCGATATCGCAGGAGTTGCCAGTCCGCCCGCCGTAGTCAATGTCGCCGCGCCGGCAGACGATTTCAGGAAGGCTCTGCGGTCCATGACGATCGTCCTTTTGAGCGTTGTATCAAACAGTCTTGCTGACACCCCAGAAGAAAGGCACTGGCCCCTT
>VAZZ01000464.1 GCA_005884715.1 Alphaproteobacteria bacterium
CTCGGTGCTCCAGCGGCTCGGTCCTCCGGGTGCGTCGCCGGTGAAGCCTGGCGGCTCCTTCAGTTTCTCGAGCTTGCGGGTCAAGGCAGGCCGTTCGTCATTGCTGATCGTCGAGGTGAAGCCGACATGATTGAGCTTGCCTTCGTCATCATAGAGCCCAAGGAGCAGTGATCCGACCTCGCGCCTTTGGGCAAGGTAGCGAAATCCACCCACCACGCAATCGGCTGTGCGCAACCTCTTCACCTTGATCATCGCTCTTTCGCCCGGCGAATAGGGATCGTCGAGTTTTTTGGCAATCACACCGTCGGTCGAGCCTTTGCTTTCCTGTGCCAGCCATCCTTTCGCCTTTTTGAAGCTGGTGGTGGCCGGGGAAAGTACTAGTCTCTTCCGTACCGCCACCATTTTGATGAAAGCGGAAAGAATTTTACGCCGTCTGCGAAGCGGCTCATGCATGACGATGCTGCCCTTGGCATCGACAAGCATGTCGAACAGGATCAATCTCGCCGGGGTTTGCTGTGCGAGTTTTCGGATCCGGCTCTCCGCCGGATGGAGCCGCATTTGCAGGGCATCGAAGGCGATATGCCCGTCCTGCTCGATGACGAGTTCGCCATCCACCAGGAACTGTTTGGCCGCCAGGCCTTCGAGGAGCGTCACGACTTCAGGAAAGAAGCGGCTAAGGGATTTGCCCGATTTACCGCGCAGATCGGCTCTGCCGCCAGCCTTGAAAGCAAGGCAGCGAAAGCCGTCCCATTTTGGTTCGTATTGCCAGTGCCCAGCACGTTCCGGCAGCTCTTTGGCCAAGCGCGCTTCCATCGGTGTGATTTGCGTGGAAAGCGCGGGCCCCTCCCGATCCCGCCGGGTCGTCCGATACGCTTGGGCGTTTTTTCTCACGCGCAGCTCCGCGGGATGGGTTTAACGTGGCGGGCCCCGCCGTTGGAACTAGGGTGACAACGAGGCCCGCCACTACTCCCACTATTCCCATGGGCTCCGGGGAGACGCCTCTAATAAGTCCGCAGAGGGAACTTCGTTCCTTGCCAAGCCGCAGGAACAATAAAGAAGACCAAGGGTTATTTTTGTAACGTCAATAACCCGTGGAGTTTCAGGTGAGGATTGCGCAAGTCGCGCCCTTGGTCGAAAGTGTTCCGCCCAAACTTTATGGTGGAACTGAACGGATCGTTTCTTATCTTACCGAGGAACTCGTCCGTCGGGGCCATGATGTGACCTTATTCGCATCGGGCGACTCGCAAACGAGCGCCGAACTGGTGGCCGGAAGCAAGACGGCTTTGCGACTCAGCGAGAAGTCGCGTGACCCGGTCCTGCAGCATCTGCTGATGCTCGAGCAGCTGCGCGATCGAAGTGACGATTTCGATGTCATTCATTTCCATATCGACCTCCTCCAGTTCCCATTTCTGCGCACGCTTGACTGTCCGTCCGTGACCACGCTGCATGGACGCCTGGACAAGCCGGGCATCTTATCTTTCTACCGGGAGTACAGCGAAGCCCGTCTCGTCGCCATCTCGCGCGCCCAGCGCCGCAGCCTGCCCAAGGAAGCCCAGGCTTTTCTCGTCTATCACGGCCTGCCGCGCGAACTCTTGCGCATTGGCAAGGGGCGCGGCGGCTACCTTGCCTTTCTCGGCCGGATCTCGCCGGAAAAGGGCCCGGTTGACGCCATCGCCATCGCGCTCGCCGCCGGCCTGCCTTTGAAGATCGCCGCCAAGGTCGACAAGGCCGACATGGCCTACTGGCGCAAGACCGTTAAGCCATTGGTCGATAAGGAGCCCAGTATCGAATTTATCGGCGAGATCGCGGAACATGAGAAAGCCGAGTTCCTCGGCAACGCCAAGGCGCTCCTGTTCCCCATCGACTGGCCCGAACCCTTCGGGCTGGTGATGATCGAGGCGATGGCCTGTGGAACACCGGTTGTCGCCTATCCTCTCGGCTCAGTACCGGAAATTATCGAGGAAGGTCGTTCAGGCTGCATCGTCGGCAGCCGCGAGGCGGCGATTGCGGCGGTGGGGAAAATCGATGACATCGATCGCGTTGCGGTGCGCCAGTGTTTCGACCAGCGGTTCACCGTCGAGCGCATGACCGCCGGTTATATCCAGCTCTACGAGAAATTGTTGCTCTCGCGGCAATCGAAGGGCCATATTCATGGGCGGCCACTCGTCCCCGTGCCGGGGCCGATTGACGTTCAGCCGATCAGATCGATGTAACTGATTGAGGCCCAGATGCTGCAGGATCGCAAGGAAGCCCGCGCACCGGGCGATGAGCAATTCCAGATCAGCGCATTCTTCTCCCTGCAGGAGCGCCGGCCGCGCATTCTGAAGAAAGATGACATCTTTGCCGTCATCGATCCGAAGGGCGATTTTCTGGCGGGCTTCGGCAGCTCCGATGGCCTCTATTTCCACGATACGCGCTATATCTCGGATTATGAGCTTCTCATCGGCGGCCTGCGTCCCATTCTCCTGTCGTCGGGTTTGACCGATGACAGTACGATGCTGGTTTCGGATCTCGCCAATCCGGACCTGTTTGCCGACCATAAGCTGTTTCTATGTCATGACTCCATTCATATACGCCGCTCCAAATTCCTGAGGGAGGGAGTATGTCACGAGCGCATCCTCGTCCGCAGTTTTGCCGACAAGCCGGTTTCGCTTCCACTGGAGCTGCGCTTCCAATCGGATTTCGCCGACATTTTTGAAGTGCGTGGGCTTGAACGCCGGCGTCGCGGCTCCTTTCTCGATCCCGTCCGAACCGATGCTTCGATAGCGCTCGCCTATACGGGTCTCAACGGCCAGCGCTACACCATGACACTGCTTTTCGATCCCAAACCCGGCCAGCTCGAGGAAAGCCGCGCTGTTTTCATGATCGATCTCGAACCAGGTCGGCATCAACTGATCTTTCTGACGATGTCCTGTATCGGGGTTGCGCGCCAGCCGCCACGCGAAAACTATTTACGCTCGCTGGTCGCCTTGCGCCGGGAGAAGCGCGCCGAGAAGCCTGCTTGCGCCCAAGTGACGAGTTCCAACAACATATTCAATGAAGCGGTCAGGCGCGCCCAGTCCGACATCGCCATGCTCACCACCAAAACCGATCATGGGCCTTATGTCTATGCCGGTATACCCTGGTTCAGCACCGTATTCGGCCGCGATGCGCTGATCACCGCCTATCTGACCCTATGGTGCGATCCCAATCTGGCGCGGGGCGTCCTGGCCTATCTGGCCGCCCACCAGGCGATGGAGGAAAATCCGTTCAATGATTCAGAGCCCGGGAAAATCCTTCACGAAACCAGAGATGGCGAGATGGCCCTTCTCGGCGAAGTCCCTTTCCGCCACTACTATGGCAGTGTCGATTCGACCTTGCTGTTCGTCATGCTGGCCGGCGCCTATTGCGAGCAGACCGGGGATCTGGGGTTCGTCGGCAAAATCTGGCCGAATATCGAAAGAGCGATGCAGTGGGCCGATGTTCACGGCGACCTCGATCGCGACGGCTTCATCGAATATCGCCGCAAGACGGAGAAGGGACTGTACAACCAGGGCTGGAAAGACAGCCATGATTCCATTTG
>VAZZ01000465.1 GCA_005884715.1 Alphaproteobacteria bacterium
ATCCTTGGCGGAGAAAATGCCTCAGCCCCACATATCATGTGGAGCGATCGCCGTTTCGGCGCCAGTGAAACCATTGCGCTCGAACTGGCAGGCGTCTGCCGGCGCTATGCTGCGGGCCTCGCCAGGACACTCCAGCTCGGCAAGACGCCGCAGCGCGTGGCCGATACCGCAAAGGCGGTTCTCGAAGGCATGGACGCGGTGCTTCAAACGGTGAAGCCCGGGGTTTTGGCGGAAGATGTCGAGGCAGCGTGGCGAAAGGTGATCGCCCGGTATGGCCTCAAGAAGCAATCGCGGATCGGCTATTCGATCGGCGTCGCCTATCCGCCCGATTGGGGTGAGCATACGATCAGCCTGAGGCCTGGCGACAAGACCATGCTCGCGCCCGGCAATGTCGTTCATTCCATCCTGGGAATGTGGATGGAGGACTGGGGCATCGAAGTCAGCGAAACAATTCTCGTGACTGGGACCGGTTGCGAGACGCTGACAAAATTCCCGAGGGAGATTCATGTCAAATCATAGAGATGGGCAGATGGAGCCTGTCTGTGCCATTACACTGTGCCTCTTAACGGTGTTCTCCCGCCAGTGACCGGCTGCCAAGCAGGCAAGCCAAGGTCAACAGGGTCAGCGCCGCACCGGCGAGAAAGGTGCCTTGCGGCCCAACCTGGTCCCAGAGCGCGCCGGCGATCACGCTGGCGGCCAGCAGCGCCAGCCCGGTGACGAGATTGAACATGCCGAACGCGGTCCCGCGCAATTCAGCAGGGGCAGTGTCGGCTACAAGGGCAGCCAGAATCCCCTGGGTGAAACCCATATGCAAGCCCCACAAGACGACGCCGCTGGCGAGGCCGACAATACCGGCGGTGAAAGCCAGAACGAGGTCGGCTGAAAGCAGGAGAAGCAGACCGAGTATGAGAAGCGTCACCCGACCGACACGGTCGGACAGGGTGCCGATCGGAAAGGCCGACAGGGAATAAGCGATGTTCATGACCACCAGGACGGCCGGAACCAGCATCAGCGGCATTCCGATCGACTGGGCGCGCAGCACCAGAAAGGCTTCGCTGAAACGGGCCAGGCTGAAGACGGCCGCGATGGTGACCACCCACCAATAGGCTCGGCTCAACTGGCTGAGTTCGCCTCGGCTGAGCGGCATGCGGACGATGCGCAGGTTCTTGGGGCGTTCCGGCTCGCGAACGGCCACGATGATCAATGCGAGCGACAGAAAAGCGGGGATGACGGCGATCCAGAACACCGAAGTGAAATGATCCGCCGTCAGCCACATGAGCCCGATGGCGATGAGTGGCCCGAGAAAAGCGCCGACGGTGTCGAGCGCCTGGCGCAGGCCGAAGCTCGCGCCGCGCAGATGGGCCGGGGCGATATCGGCGACAAGCGCGTCACGCGGGGAGCCGCGGATGCCTTTGCCGATGCGATCGATGAAGCGTGCGGCGATAAGCCATTGCACCGAGGCGGCCAAGGGGAAAATCGGCTTCGTGAAGGCGGCGAGACCATAACCCAGCGCCGCCAGCAATTT
>VAZZ01000068.1:0-435 GCA_005884715.1 Alphaproteobacteria bacterium
CATGGAGACGCTTGTCGCTAAGATCGATGCCGTATCGGCCGATCATGTGTCAGGGCTTGCCTCGGCATTGTTCCGCGGCCAGTCGCCCGCTCTCAGCGCCGTCGGACAGCTTTCCACCCTTACACCCTATGCCAAGATCAAGGCTCAGTTCAGCTGATGGTTTTCCTGCGTAGCCCCTTCGCGCGTGATCTGCCACCCATCCTGACGCATGGCGGCGTCGAGCTTAGGGTGCCGGAAATGGCCGATTACGAGAGCTGGGCGGCATTGCGCCTCGAAAGCCGTGCCTTTCTGACGCCCTGGGAACCGGCTTGGCCGCAGGATGATCTGACGCGTTCGGCCTTCCGCAGCCGCGTGAAGCGCTATATCCGCGATATCGAAAGCGACAGCGCCTATCCGTTTTTCGTGTTCAATGCCGCCGATGACGTGCTGATGGGA
>VAZZ01000068.1:449-901 GCA_005884715.1 Alphaproteobacteria bacterium
CTCCAATGTCCGCCGCGGCGTCGCCCAGGCGGGCTCGGTGGGCTATTGGATAGGCAGCCCCTTTGTCCGCCAGGGCCATATGACGGCTGCGCTGACGGCGCTGGTTCCCTTCGCTTTCGGCCATTTGCACCTGCACCGGCTTGAGGCGGCCTGCATTCCGGTCAACCTGGCGTCGATCAGACTACTGACGAAATGCGGATTCAGGCAGGAAGGGCTCGCCCGCCGTTATCTCAAGATCAATGGCCGGTGGGAAGATCACCTGCTTTTTGGCCGGCTCGCCGACGATAGATAAAACCCGTCAAACTTGCCATATTAGGCCATCGAGTACCAAGGAATTGATTCGTATTTTTTGGATCGAGGTCGGTTGAGAATGGCGTTTCCGCGCGTATCTATTGGATTGTTGTTCATGCTGCTTCTGTCTGTCTGTGCCACCGCACAGGACAAGACGGTCG
>VAZZ01000069.1 GCA_005884715.1 Alphaproteobacteria bacterium
TCTGCCGGGCTTCTGCTCGTTCTTCTCACCTTGGGATTCACGCTGGCGCAATTCGCCTTCAGCCAGGGGCTCCTGGCACAGCGCTTCTTCGCCGAAGATGCCAGGCGTGCTCTGGCGCTCGCCGCTTCGCAGCAATGCGTCTGGGACTGGCAGGTGGAAGAGAACTACCTCCATGTCGGTGAGGACATCGAGAAGATTCTGGGCTTGCGTAGGGGCAGCCTGAAGGACGGCGCGCCGGAAGCCTGGATCGACCTCATGCATCCGGGCGACCGCAGCGCCTATCTCGCGGCGGTCGAGGAAGCGGAACGGCGCGGCCATGGCAGTTTCTCACAGGAATTCCGCCTGCGGCGGGGCGATGGAACCTTCCGCTGGTTCCTGCTCAGGGCGCGCGCCATTTCGGGGCCCGAGCAGCGTGCCGCCCGTTGCATCGGTACCTTGAGCGACGTTACCGCGACGCGCCGCGCCCAGGACCAACTGTTGAGCGATGCCGTACATGACCGCATCACTGGCCTGCCCAACCGGGCGCTTCTCGCTGACCGCATCGAACGTGAGATCAGCGCCGCCGGGCGCGGGCCAGCCAACAATCTATATCTCATGCTCATCGATCTCGATCGCTTCAAGGCGGTGAATGACGGGCTTGGTCACGAGACGGGCGATGGTCTCCTCAAGATCGTCGGCCGCAGACTCGCTGCGATTGCCGGCGAGAACGATACAGTGGCGCGCATGCCGGGCGACCAGTTCGCCATTCTTTTCAACGGCGACAAGCCGAAGCGTGACATTCTTCCTTTCACCGACAAGGTGCGCACCACGGTGTCGAAGCCGGTGAATATGCGCCCGCAGGAGATATTCCTCACCGCCAGCATCGGCGTTTCGGCTTTGCGCGAAGGCAGCCTCACCGCCGAGGGCCTGCTCAAGGATGCCGCAGTTGCGCTCTATGAGGCGAAGCGGCGCGGCAAGGACACGGTCGAATTCTTCCGTCAGGCGATGCGTGATGACCGTACCGAACTTGTGGTGCTCGAAGCGGAATTGCGCCGGGCGCTGGAGCGCAATGAGATCGAAGTGCTGTATCAGCCGATCGCCCGTCTTGCCGACATGGAACTTGCCGGTTTTGAGGCGCTGGTACGCTGGCGCCACAAATCTTTGGGTCTCCTGGCGCCGGAACGTTTCATCGGCCTCGCCGAGACCACCGGCATGATCAAGGACATCGGCAACCATGTGCTCAACGAGGCCGGCCGGCAGCTTGGCATCTGGCAGCGCGCCTTCCGTCCGCATGATCCGCTTTTCGTCGCCGTCAACGTGTCGTCGAGCCAGTTCCTCGCCGCCGATCTCATGGATGAGGTGAAGACGCTCCTCACCCGCGAAAATCTGGTGCGCGATACGCTGAAGCTGGAAATCATTGAATCGATCGTCATGGAGAATCCGGAACTGGTGATCCAGATCCTCGACCGGCTGAAGCAGATGGGCATCGGCTTGGCATGTGATGATTTCGGCACCGGCTATTCATCCCTATCCAATCTCCGCCGCCTGCCTTTCGACACGCTGAAGGTTGATCGCAGTTTCATCGAAGTCGATTCGGGCGATGCCAAGGCCTCGCTCATCCTGGAATCGATCATCCTGCTGGCGCATGATCTGGGCCTCGCCATCGTGGCGGAAGGCATCCAGTCGCAAGATGACGTCGACAGGATGGGGGCGCTCGCTTGCGATTTCGGTCAGGGCTATTTCATCGGTGAGCCGATGACGGCGAAACAGGTGGTCGATGTGCTGAGCGGCGTACCTTTCGGTGCGGCAAAGCATAAGACGGCCATCGATACGCTGTGGGAACGCATGGCCGGCACGTCCAATGTCCGCGTGCCGGAACCCCAGCCGGCGCAGGTGGAGCCGAGAAAGCCCGAGCCGGCACCCGCCGTCAAGGGCGTGAAGCCGATGAAGCCCGAGCCGGCACCCATCAAGAGCGTGAAGTCGCAATCGGCGCCGGTGAAGGAACCGCAGCCAGCCGTCAAGGCCACGGCGCTTGGGGAAGAGAAGCTGGTCAAACCTGAAAAGCCGTCCATCGTCTTGTTGCCGCCGCTGACACCGCCCGTTTTCGACAAGCACGGTGCCGCTTTGAAACGAGCCGGCAAGCCGCCCGCGTCGGTCGTTTCGAAACCTGGGGAAGACGTCGCGGCGCCGAGCGATCTCGTGAAATCACCGCGGGCAGCCTCGCGGCCCCAAGCGAAGGGACTGGAGGAAGAGCCTGTTATCGCTGACGAGTCGCCGGAACCCGTGTCGGAGGAATTGTCGGAGCCGGAATCCGGAGACGCCTCTGCGAAGAAGGCCAAAGCCTCGCGCCTCGGCAAAAGGTTGCGCCGCAAGACCCAATCGAAGGAACATCCGCCGGCCGAAGTTTAACGCCGGTCTCCCCCGCTCTCACCCATGTCCTGCTTCCGATGACAGCATCGCCGGATCGACGCCGATCTTGTGCAGCGCGCTCACATATTTGCCGTCGAGATCATTGCCGAAGAGCAGGTCCTCGTCGGCCGCACAGGAGAGCCAGCCATTGCGCTGGATCTCATCTTCGAGCTGGCCCGGGGCCCAGCCGGCATAGCCGAGCGCCAGAAGCGAGCGTCTTGGGCCCTGGCCGCCGGCAATGGCGCGCAAAATGTCGAGCGTCGCCGTCAACGCCACGCGTTCATCGATCGGCAGCGACGTGTCGGCCGAGAAATAATCGGAAGTGTGCAGCACAAAGCCGCGGCCTGGCTCCACCGGTCCGCCGAACTGCACCAGCATGGACTGAACGTCGTCCGGCAATTTGATCCGGCTCTCCTGTGGCATGATATCGAGCCGTTCCAGGAGTTCGCTGAAGGAGATCATCGGTGCGCGCTTGTTGACGATGATTCCCATCGCACCATTGTCGGAATGGGCGCACATGAAGATGACCGATCTGTCGAAACGGGGATCACTCATGCCGGGCATAGCGATCAGCATCTGGCCATCGAGAAAGGATGACTTTTTCATGAGTCTCCACTCTTTGCTGCTGCCGCCTAGGTTAATGCTATTTGGTCCCGGCGCAAAGCGGTCAATCTGACATTAAGTTGATTGCGCTATTCTGGAAGTTGACTTGGCCGTGCCATCTGCCGGGCTTATGGAACAATGATGAAGAGACGCCAGTTGCTTTTTGCCGTTATGAGCCTTCCGGCCTTTTGCCCAGGCGTCAGGGCCGAGGCGGCAAGGCATTACGAGGCCCGCCTCATCAGCGGCGAGACGCAGAACGATATATGGCGCGCCGGCCTCGATCTCACACTCGATCCGGGCTGGAAGACCTATTGGCGCATGCCGGGCGATGCCGGCATCCCGCCGCAATTCGACTGGTCGGGCTCGAGCAACGTCAAATCGGTCACCGTACTGTGGCCGGCGCCGACGCGCTTTACCGATGATGGCGGCGAAACCGTTGGCTATAAGGGCCGCGTCGTCTTCCCGCTCGATGTCATCGCCGAGGAGGCGGGAAAGCCCATCGCTCTCAAACTCGCCGTGTTTCTGGGCGTATGCGACGTCATCTGCATACCGGTTAGCCTGGAGATGTCGCTTGCCCAGGCAACGCCGGGTCCGGCCGATGCGAGCCTCATTGCCGCTTTTGTGGCGCGCGTGCCTGAGAAGGTCAATGCGCAATCGCGCTTCCATATCGCAAATGCGACGATCGTGGACGAGGATGGCAAGCCGGCGTTGGCCCTCAGTCTTGGAGGGGAAGGTTTCACCAAGGACTTCGAAGTTTTCGTCGAGGGCAGTGACTTCGCCTATTTCCACGCCCCGCACCCGACGGATGACGCGGCAAATTTCCATTTACCGATCGATGGCCTGAAGGACCCAGCGAAGTTGCGTGGCCGGACCCTCACTCTCACCATGATCTCAGAGGATATTCGCCTTGAACAGGACGTCGTGGTCGACTAAGCCTTGCGCGCAAAACCATAGGCGTTGTGAGGAGCAATCATGATCAAGGTTGGCGATCGTCTGCCCGAGGCCGAATTCATCACCATGACGGCGGACGGCACGCAGAAATTCACCAGCGGTACCGTTTTTGCCGGCCGCAAGGTGGTGCTTTTTGCGGTGCCGGGCGCTTTCACGCCGACCTGCAGCATGAACCACATGCCGGGCTTCGTGAAGGAGGCCGACGCCATCAAGGCCAAGGGCGTCGATACGATTGCCTGCACGGCGGTGAATGACGTCCATGTCATGAATGCCTGGGGTCGCCAGTCAGGTGCCGACGGCAAGATTCTGATGCTGGCCGATGGCAATGGCGCCTTCGCCAAGGCGGTGGGTCTCGAATTCGACCTCACTGCTCACAATATGGGCCATCGCTCGAAGCGTTATTCGATGATCGTCGAGGACGGCGTGGTGAAGGCGCTCAATGTCGAGGACAAGCCTGGCGTGAATGTCTCCGGCGCCGACACGATTCTGAACCAGCTTTGACAGGGGATCAGGTATTAGGACATGATTTCTCAGTCCTGACGCCTGATCCCTGATTTCTATCTCCTGAACGGTGCCATGCCTTCGCGCGCCAGTTCATCGGCGCGCTCATTGTCGTCATGACCGGCATGGCCCCTGACCCAATGCCAGCTCACCTGATGGCGCTGTAGAGCGAGATCGAGGCGCTGCCATAGTTCGGCATTCTTCACCGGCTTCTTGTCGGCGGTCTTCCAGCCATTGCGCTTCCAGCCATGGATCCACTTGCTGATGCCGTCCTTCACATATTGTGAATCGGTGTGAAGCTCGACCGTTGTCGCGCGCTTCAGCGCTTCCAGGGCCATGATCGCGGCGGTGAGCTCCATGCGGTTGTTGGTGGTGAGGGGCTCGCCGCCCTTCAATTCCTTCTCATGCCCGTTATAGCGCAGGATGGCACCCCAGCCGCCGGGTCCCGGATTGCCGGAACAGGCGCCATCCGTATGGATCACGACCGTATTCGCCGTCATGCGGCGGGCTTCGCTTCGCGCAGTTCCCGCGGCAGCTTGAAGGACACATTCTCCTCGCGCAGCACGACCTTTTCGACCGTCACATCGTAATGCGCGCGGAAGGCATCGACGATTTCATTGACGAGTATTTCGGGCGCCGAGGCGCCGGCAGTGAGGCCAATAGTCTTGAGACCCTTCAGCCTCGACCAGTCGAGATCGCCGGCCCTTTGCACGAGCTCGGCGGCCGGGCAGCCGCAAATCAATCTGGCCGGCGATCGACTTCACCGCTTCCTGGCGATTGGTCGTCGCATAGCAGATGTCTTCCTTGAAGGGCCCGCGGATTTCCGGGAATCGCAGCTTCAACACATCGACGATGTCTTTCGTGTCATCGACCGACAAAGTCGTCTGCGTGACATAAGCGAGCTTGGCCGGATCATGTGGCGCGAAGTGCATGGCCTCTTCGACGGTCTCGATGAGCGTGATGGCACCTTCAGGCAGTTGCCCCATGGTGCCGATCACTTCGGGATGTCCCTTATGGCCGATGAGCACGATATCGAGGCCTTCATTATGGTGGCGCTGTGCCTCCATATGGACCTTGGTGACCAGCGGGCAGGTGGCGTCGATCTGGAACAGCTGACGCTGGCGGGCGGCCTGCGGCACCGATTTGGGCACGCCATGGGCCGAGAAGATCACCGGACGGTCGCCATCCGGGATTTCAGCGAGCTCATCGACGAAGATGGCACCCTTGGCCTTGAGATCATCGACCACGAATTTGTTATGCACGATCTCGTGGCGCACATAGACCGGCGCCCCAGAGAGCTTGAGCGCCCGTTCGACTATGTCGATGGCGCGCACGACGCCGGCGCAGAAGCCTCTCGGTGCCGCGAGCAAAATGGTCAAAGGCGGCTTTGTCATGGGGGTAAATGGCGAAGCCTGCCAAGCCTTGTCAAGTGTGAGTGCAAGAAACGTATGGAGAACAGACCCGTCCTGCGTGGAAGCCCCTTGCCTTTGTGGGAACCCGCAACTACCTTGCGCCCGTTCGTCAAGAACATGCGCGGGAGAGGCCGGTTCGATCCGGCGCCGAAGGAGCAACCGCCCCGGAAACTCTCAGGCAAAAGGACCGCGCGCGTTCGCCGACTCTGGAGAGCAGGGGAACAACCCCTCACCGAAGGAGCTAAGCCCATGTGTCGGAGCGACATGGGTGAAATCTCTCAGGTTCTCTGACAGAGGGGGCAGGCCTGGCTATTGCCGGGTTTTGCTCAATTTTGTCAGGACTGGGAAATTGAATGACAATGCCTTCTGAAACGCTCCGCCGCACTCCCCTCTATGATCTGCATGTGAAACTCGGCGCCCGCATCGTGCCCTTCGCCGGTTACGAAATGCCGGTGCAGTATCCGACCGGAATTCTCACCGA
>VAZZ01000466.1 GCA_005884715.1 Alphaproteobacteria bacterium
TATCGTGCTGCCGGCGACGATGTTCCTCGAACATGACGATATCTATCAGGGTGGCGGTCACCAGCACATCATGCTGGGGGCGAAACTGGTCGAGGCGCCGGGCGAATGCCGCAACAATCATGACGTGATCACCGATCTCGCTTACCGCGTCGGCGCCGAGCATCCAGGCTTCGCTATGAGCCCCCGCGAGCTCATCGACTGGACGCTGAAAAATTCCAACCGTCCGGATCTGGCAAAGCTCGAAGCGGATACCTGGATCGACGTGCAGCAGGATTTTGACTCCGCCCATTTCCTCAATGGTTTCAGCCACCCGGACGGCAAGTACCGCTTCAAGCCGGACTGGAAATCGACACGGTTCAGGGCCGGCATCGGTCCCTATGGCCCCATCGATGATATGCCGGCGATGCCCGATCACTGGGGCGTCATCGAAGAGGCAAACGAAACCTATCCCTTCCGGCTGGCGACCAGTCCGGCCCGCGCCTTTCTCAACTCGACCTTCAACGAAACCCCGTCCTCACGCAAAAGGGAGGGTCGGCCAACGGTTTTCGTCCATCCCGACGACCTTGCGGCCCTCGATATCAAGGATGGCGACAAGGTGAGGCTCGGCAGTGCACGGGGCGTGGTGACGCTTCATGCCAAGGCGCTTGCCGGGATACGCCGCGGCGTCCTGATCGCGGAATCGATCTGGCCGAATGAGGCTTTCGAGGATGGCAAGGGCATCAACACGCTCACCGGCTGCGACCAGCCGGCGCCGGCGGCGGGCGGCGCGTTCCATGACAACCGGGTATGGATGATGCCGGCCTGAGCTTTTTGCTCACCGGTCCGATGCTGCAGATGAACCCCAGATGAATGGACAGATCAGCCTGCACTCAGGCTGATGATGGCACGGTGCGGCCAAGTTCGGCGCCCGCCCGCCTCCCCAATGAGGGGAGACGGGTTCTTGAGAGAGAGAATTCACCATGCTCCGCACCGCATTGGCTGGAGTGCTGCTGACAGCGTTTCTGGCTGGTCCTGCCGCGGCTGGCGAAAAGAACTCGCCGAAGCTGACCCAAGAGGCGAAGGACGGCGCTCGGATCACCCAGGAAAACATCGTCAAGATGAAGCTCAGGCAGGTGCAGCGGGCGACGGCGCCGACCCCCAGTTTGCCGCAGGTGCCGCCGTCGCCATCCGCACCCGCCAACTGACCTTAATTGAATCAAAGACTTAGGGCGTGGCTCTAAGTCTTTGAAAAGAATCATTTTGCCAAATTGAGAATCAGCACACATTTCCCCGCCATGAACGCACATCGAGCGACCTTGCCGCCCCAATGGTTCCTGATCATGGCCGTCCTGCTATTGGCAGCGATGGCGGCGCCTCTTGCCATCATGGCCGTTCCTGTCTGACCCGGCGATACCGCGCCAGAAATCGTGATGTCCTGCCAGGCTCCTGACATATTTTGTCAGCAGGCTGCGCTAGGCTTCGACCATGAGACGCGCTGACAGACTCCTCCAGGTGCTCCAGATCATGCGCCGCCATCGGCGGCCGGTGACCGGCGAAACCATGGCCGAGGAGCTCGAAGTGTCACTGCGCACCGTCTATCGCGACATCAATTCACTGGTGAGCCAAGGGGTGCCGATCAGGGGCGAGGCTGGCATCGGTTATGTGCTAGGCGCAGGCTTCGACATGCCGCCCCTGATGTTCACTGTCGATGAGCTCGAAGCGGTGATGCTGGGCCTGCGCTGGGTGACGCGGCGAGGCGACGGCCAACTGTCGCGCGCGGCGCGAGACAGCGTCGCCAAGATCGGAGCCGTTTTGCCCGAAGGATTGAGACCCTTCCTGTTCGATGCGGGCCTCGTAGTGCCCCCGCGCGAGGAACGGGCGGCGGATGCCGTCGATGTCGCCCAACTGCGGAGCGCCATCCGCGAAAGCCGCAAGGTCGCCATCCAGTATCGCGACGAGGCCGAACGACCTACCGAGCGCACCATCTGGCCGATCGGCATCGCCTATTACGAAGCGACGCGCAACATCATCGCCTGGTGCGAATTGCGCACCGCCTTCCGCCATTTCCGCACCGACCGCATCTCACATTTCGATATACTGAAGGACCGCTATCCGAAGCGGCGCAAAGCCTTGCTCAAGGAATGGCAGGAGGAATTGCGCGCCGAGACCGAGAAGCCCGATCTTGATGTGTTTCTTTAAGCGCGCTTAGTTCCTCGTATTTGGAGATGCGAAATCTCCATCCCATCCGTCAACCGTTATCCCCTGAATAAGCGCAAGCGAGCGGCCCTGTACCCGTGGAGAATTTTATGGATCCCGGCTTTCGCCGGGATGACGATATGGGAAAGCGGGAATAATGAGTGGCGGTTCAATGCCGGTCGAAGCGGCCACGATCTTCTCACCCTCGACGCGAATAGCGCCGGATGCCAGCAGCGCCAGCGCGCGCGGATAGATCTTGTGTTCGGCATCGAGCACGCGCGCGGCAAGCGTTTCGGGCGTGTCGCTTTTGAGCACCGGCACGCTCGCCTGGGCAAGGATCGGGCCGTCATCGACGTTGTTGCGCACCAGATGCACGGTGCAGCCATGCCGCGTGGCGCCAGCGAAGGGTGGATATTGATCATCCGGTCGCGCCATTGATCGACAAAGCCCGGGGTCATGATGCGCATGAAGCCGGCGCAGGCAATGAGTTCGACATGATGACGTTTCAGAGCCGCATCGAGCGCCTGGTCGAAAGTCTCGCGCGAGGCGTAGGATTTGTGATCGACGACTTCCGTCGCAATGCCCTGCGCCCTGGCGAAATCGAGCCCCGGGGCTGCCGGACGATTGGAAATGACGACGGTGATTTCAGCTGGAAAGGCCGGATCCTGCGCGGCCCGGACGAGGGCCTGCATGTTCGATCCGCGCCCCGAGATGAGAATGCCGACCCTTTTGCGCGCCGTCATCCCAGAGCGAGCTTTCCGCTGGGCCTGACCTGCTCCTCGCTGCCGCTGCGCGCCACGATGCGGCCGAGCGTCACCACATGCTCGCCTTGCGCAGCGAGGAGGCGGGCAACCTCTGAAGCATTGTCGGCCTCGACCACGCAGATCATGCCGATGCCGCAGTTGAATGTCCTGAGCATCTCTCTTTCCGTGACATTGCCGGTTCGCTGCAGCCAGCCAAAGACCGGCGGGCAGGGGACTTCCGAAAGATCGATCTCGGCCACGGTATCCCGCGGCAGGACGCGCGGGATATTTTCGAGGAAGCCGCCGCCGGTGATATGGGCGAGCGCCTTGATGCCGTCCGAACCTCTGAGCGCGGCGAGGACCGGTTTCACATAGATGCGGGTCGGCGTCAGCAGCGCTTCGCCGAGCGACTTGCCGGGCGCGAAAGGAGCCTCGTGCGCATAGGTGAGACCGCTCACCTCGACAAGGCGGCGGATCAGCGAATAGCCGTTGGAATGGGGTCCAGATGATGCAAGCCCGAGAACCACATCACCAGGACCCACATTGGCGCTCGGCAATATCTTCTCGCGCTCGACCGCGCCCACCGCGAAGCCCGCGAGATCATAGTCGCCGCCATGATACATGCCGGGCATCTCTGCCGTTTCCCCGCCAATGAGGGCGCAGCCCGCCTGCCGGCAGCCTTCCGCGATGCCGGCGATGACAGCGCGCGCCTCATTCACCGCAAGTTTGCCGGTGGCGAAATAATCGAGGAAGAAGAGAGGCTCGGCACCTTGCACGATGAGGTCGTTCACCGACATGGCGACAAGATCGATGCCGACCGTATCGTGCAGCCCTGAATCGATGGCGATACGCAGTTTGGTTCCGACCCCATCATTGGCCGCAACCAGCACCGGGTCCTTGAACCCGCAAGCCTTGAGATCGAACAGGCCGCCGAAGCCGCCGAGTGCTGAATCGGTTCCCGGCCGCGCCGTGGCCTTCGCCAGGGGCTTGATCTGCTCGACCAGGGTGTTTCCAGCTGAAATATCAACCCCGGCATCGGCATAGGAAATGCCGTTATGGCCGTCTTGTTTGCCTGCACCCATGCCGCTAGTTTGCCTCAATGATCCTGGATTTCTGCTGTGCCGCGGTGAATAGCCTGAACGGCCATGCAGATAAAGCGTTCAGTTGAGTGCTGCAGGCGATGGAGTTTTTGATGAAGTGCCGATTTTGGGGCCTGCTTGCAGCTTTCCTGACGCTTCTTGTCCTTGTTGCACCTGATCGGGCGCGGGCCGTCGGTCCAGTCGAGACCGGGCTGTTTTCCGTAACCGGCGTCCAGGTGGATGTGACCGACAAGGACGCCGCGAGCGCCCGCACCCGCGCCATCATCGAAGCGCAAGTGAAGGCATTCTATATACTGGCCGAGCGTCTGGGCTCGCCCGAGGCCGCCCAGCGCCTCCAGGGCATGGATGCCCGCGATATCGGGCGCTTGCTGCGTTCGCTTTCCATCGAGGAGGAGCGCTCGGGCCCCGGCCGCTATATCGGCAAGCTCACGGTGCGCTTCCTGCCTGATAAGATCAGGCAGGTTCTCGGGCGCTACGGCATCGACGTCGTCGAGGACCAGGCGCCCGCGGTCATCGTCCTTCCCGTGTGGAAGGGGCCCAATGGCCTGGTGATCTGGGAGGACAATCTCTGGCGCAAGGCCTGGCTCGATCTCAAGGCCGCGCAGTCGCTGGTGCCGATCATCGTTCCGCTCGGCGATCTCGAAGATACATCCGCCATCACCGCCGATGAGGCGGCGGCAGGCAATGCCGTCAAGCTTGAATCGCTGATGCTGCGTTATGAGGCCAAAGGCGTCCTGGTGGCGATGGCCGAGCCTGATCCGGCGGGCGGCATCCACGCCGTGATGCAGGGAGATTCGCCCCTGGGGCGGATCAATTTCGACAAGATCTATACGGCAGACGACGGCACTCCCGAATCGGCCGCTGCGACCGCCGCCAAGCGATTCGATGAGGTGATGCTGGAAAAATGGCGCAGCGTCCGGATCAAGATGGCGGCCGATGCGCGTGCTCGTGCCGAGGCGGAGCAGCAGACGCGGCGCGCCGCCACGTCGCTTCCGGTCGCCGTTCCCTTTTCCGGCATTTATCAATGGAACGGCATAAGGGCGAAGCTTCTGGCGACACCGGGGGTCATCGGCGTCGATGTGTCGACCATCGCCGACAATGGCGCCGTCATCCAGCTGGCCTTCCTCGATTCCGTCCAGGATCTGCAATCGGCGCTGTCGGGCAGCGGCCTTAGACTGGTTCAGTCACGTGGGACATGGGTGCTGCAACCGTTATAGTATGACCGAAGCAACCATCTTTTATCTCGTTCAATGAATCTGCCCAATATCATCACCATCGGCCGGATCCTGCTGGTGCCGCTCACCATCTGGCTGATCGTGGCCGGCCAGTTCGGCTTCGCCTTTCTGGTCTTCATCATTGCCGGAGTGGGCGATGGCGTCGATGGCTATATCGCGCGCCGCTACGCGATGAAGACCCAGCTCGGCGCCTATCTCGATCCGCTCGCCGACAAGCTGCTCCTGGTCTCGATCTATATCTCGCTCG
>VAZZ01000462.1 GCA_005884715.1 Alphaproteobacteria bacterium
CCGGTCGACCATTCTGCCGCAGTTCGTGGGCCTGACATTCCAGGTTCACAATGGCAACAAGTTCGTGCCGGTTCTCGTGTCGGAAGACATGGTCGGACACAAGCTCGGTGAGTTCGCGCCGACGCGGATCTTCCACGGCCACAGCGTTGCCGACAAGAAGGCGGCGCCGGCAGCACCTGCTAGGGATGCGAAGAAATGAGCAAGAAAGCCAGAAAGCGATCGCTTGCCGACAACGAGGCGCGGGCCGTGACCTGCTCGATTCGGGTTTCGCCGCGCAAGCTCAATGACGTCGCGGCGAGCATCCGCGGCATGAAGGTCGACAAGGCGCTTGCCGAGCTGACCTTCTCACGCCGTCGTATCGCCGGTACGATCAAGAAGACGCTTGAATCGGCGATCGCCAATGCCGAGAACAACCATGATCTCGACATCAACCAGTTGGTCGTGGCGGAAGCCCATGTCGGCAAGAACCTAGTCATGAAGCGGTGGACACCGCGCGCACGCGGCCGCGTTGGCCACATACACAAATTCTTCAGCCAGCTGACGATAGTTGTGCGCGAAGTGAAGGAGGCCGCCTGATGGGTCAGAAAGTCAATCCGATCGGCTTCCGGCTCGGTATCAACCGGACCTGGGATTCGCGCTGGTTCGCCAAAGGCGCTGAATATGGCAAGCTGCTTCATGAAGACATGAAGATCCGCAACTATCTGAAGGAGCAGCTCAAGCAGGCCGGCGTATCGAAGGTGCTGATCGAGCGTCCGCACAAGAAGTGCCGCGTCACTATCTTCTCGGCACGCCCGGGCGTGGTTATCGGCAAGAAGGGTGCCGATATCGAGAAGCTGCGCAAGAAGGTGGCCGAGATGACAAACTCGGAAGTGCACCTCAACATCGTCGAAGTGCGCAAACCCGAAACCGATGCGATGCTGGTGGCCGAGAATATCGCCCAGCAGCTCGAGCGCCGGGTCGCGTTCCGCCGCGCCATGAAGCGCGCCGTCCAGTCGGCGCAACGCATGGGTGCGGAAGGCATCAAGATCACCTGCGCCGGCCGTCTCGGCGGGGCTGAAATCGCGCGCACCGAGTGGTATCGCGAAGGCCGCGTGCCGCTGCATACGCTGCGCGCCGATGTCGATTACGGCACGGCGACCGCCATCACCGCCTATGGCACCAATGGCGTCAAGGTGTGGATATTCAAGGGTGAGATCCTCGAGCACGATCCGATGGCGCAGGACAAGCGCAATGCGGAAAGCCAAGAGGGTCAGCGCCCGCGCCGCGAGCGTGAATCGACGGCGGTCTGAGGATTAAGGTAACGAACCATGCTGCAACCGAAACGTACAAAATTCCGCAAGGCCCATAAGGGCCGCATCCATGGCAAAGCGACAAGCTGCGCCAATCTGGATTTTGGCGCCTTTGGGCTCAAGGCCCAGGAGCCGGAGCGGCTGACGGCGCGCCAAATCGAAGCGGCCCGCCGCGCCCTGACTCGCGGCATGAAGCGTGCCGGGCGCGTCTGGATCCGCGTCTTCCCGGATGTTCCGGTATCGAAGAAGCCAGCCGAAGTGCGCATGGGTTCGGGCAAGGGTTCGACGGAATACTGGGCCTGCCGGGTCAAGCCGGGCCGGGTCCTGTTCGAGGTCGACGGCGTCAGCCGTCAGATCGCTGAGGAAGCGCTTGCCCTTGCGGCCGCCAAGCTTCCGATCAAGACGCGCTTCGTGGCGCGGCTTGGCGAGTGATGGAGTAAGACGCCATGAAGGCAAGTGACGTGAAGTTGATGACCCCGGATCAGCTCAAGGACGAGCTGCTCAGGCTGAAGAAAGAGCAGTTCAATCTGCGCTTCCAGAAGGCGACGGGCCAGATCGAGAATACCGCCCGCGTTCGTCAGATCCGCCGCGATATCGCCAGGATCAAGACGTCGCAGCAGCAGCGCGCCCAGAGCGCGACGAAGTAACGGAGAGATGTGATGCCGAAACGCGTCCTTGAAGGCGTTGTGGTGAGCGACAAGAACGACAAGACCATCGTGGTCAAGGTCGAACGGCGTCTCACACATCCGGTTCTGAAAAAGACCGTGCGTCTGACAAAGAAGTACCATGCGCATGACGAGAAGAATTCCGCCAAGATCGGCGATGTCGTGCGGATCGAAGAGACCAAGCCGCTATCCAAGCAGAAGCGTTGGCTTCTGCTTGAGAAGGCCGGCGTGGCCAAGGGTTGACGATTGGATCGATAAGGGAATTAGGCGCAGGCAAGTTCTGAGCCAGGTAAGACAGGTGAAGCCATGATCCAGCAGGAAACAAATCTCGATGTCGCCGACAATTCCGGTGCGAAGCGTGTTCAATGCATCAAGGTGCTGGGCGGCTCGAAGCGGAAATATGCCTATGTGGGCGATGTCATCGTCGTTTCGGTCAAGGATGCCATTCCGCGCGGTCGCGTCAAGAAGGGCAACGTGATGAAGGCCATCGTCGTCAGGACGGCGAAGGATATCCGCCGCGCCGACGGATCGGTCATCCGTTTCGATCGCAATGCGGCGGTGCTGATCAATGCCCAGGGTGAGCCGGTCGGCACCCGTATTTTCGGACCGGTGCCGCGCGAATTGCGCGCCAAGAACCAGATGAAGATCATTTCGCTGGCACCGGAGGTGCTTTGATGGCGTTGAAACTTAAAATCCGCATGGGCGACAAAGTCGTCGTCCGCACCGGCCGCGACAAGGGCAAGGTCGGCGAGGTGCTGCGCGTCTATCCGGAGGACAATCGCGCCCTGGTCCAGGGAGTGAATGTCGTCCGCAAGCATCAAAAGCAGACGGCGGGCCAGGAAGGCGGCATCGTCTCCAAGGAGATGCCTATCCATATTTCGAACATCGCGCTGCGCGATCCCAAGGACGGCAAGGCGACCAAGGTCGGCTACAAGGTTCTGAAGGACGGCAAGAAGGTGCGGTTCGCCAGGAATTCCGGAGAAGTGATCGATGGCTGAGAAATACACGCCGCGGCTGCGCCAGCAGTATGACGAAGTCATCGTCAAGAAGCTGATCGAGCAGTTCGGTTACAAGAACGCGATGGAAGTGCCGAAGCTCGACAAAATCGTGCTGAATATGGGCATTGGCGAAGCGACGGCTGATTCCAAGCTGGTGCCGGTCGCAGCTGCCGAATTGGAGAAGATCGCCGGCCAGAAGGTGGTGATCACCAAGGCCCGCAAGGCGATCGCGACCTTCAAGATCCGCGAGAATCTCGCCATCGGCGCCAAGGTCACCTTGCGCAAGACCCGCATGTACGAATTCCTCGACCGGCTGATCACCATCGCGCTGCCGCGTGTGCGCGACTTCCGCGGCCTGTCGTCCACCAGCTTCGACGGCCATGGCAACTACGCCATGGGCATCAAGGAGCACCTCATTTTCCCGGAGATCGATTACGACAAGATCGATCGTGTATGGGGTCTCGATGTGATCGTCTGCACCACGGCCAAGTCGGATGACGAAGCGCGTGCGCTGCTCGAAGCGTTTAATTTCCCGTTCCGCAAGTCTGCCCGCAGGCAGGCAGCGTAATGGTCATGATGAACTGAGGTAGCCCAGATGGCGAAGAAGAGCTCGGTTGAGAAGAACGAAAAGCGGCGCAAGCTGGCGAAGAAATTCGCCGCCAAGCGCGCGCGTCTCAAGGCGATCACGAAGAACCAGGCGCTTTCGATGGAAGAGCGTTTTGCGGCGCAGCTGAAGCTTGCCGTACTGCCGCGCAACTCGGCGCCGAACCGTATTCGCAACCGTTGTGAACTGACTGGGCGTCCGCGCGCCTATTATCGCAAAGTGAAAATGTCGCGCATGGCTTTGCGTGAGCTTGGCAACAAAGGCCTGATCCCGGGCCTGGTCAAGTCGAGCTGGTAATCGAGGCGGACGGAGAAGGAGAACAGGCAAATGAGCTTTACCGATCCGATCGGCGACATGCTGGCTCGCATCCGCAATGCGCAGGAGCGCGGCAAGTCGAAAGTGACCACGCCGGCATCGAAGCTGCGCGAGCGCGTGCTTGGCGTGCTGCAGCAGGAAGGTTACATCCGCGGCTTCGCCACTGTCCAGCATGACGGCGGCAAGGCGGAGATCGAAATCGAGCTGAAATATTTCGATGGCGCTCCGGTGATCCACGAGATCCAGCGGGTGTCGAAGCCGTCGCGCCGGGTCTATGTCTCGGTCGATGGCATTCCGACCGTGTTCAATGGGCTCGGGGTCTCCATTCTTTCGACGCCGAAAGGCGTCATGTCGGATGCGGAAGCGCGGGCCCAGAATGTGGGCGGCGAAGTGCTCTGCACCGTATTCTGAGGACTGAACGATGTCGCGCATTGGCAAAAAAGCTGTCTCGGTTCCGACGGGTGTCACCGTCGACCTCGCCGGGCAAAATATCTCGGTCAAGGGGCCGAAGGGCGAACTCAAATTCGCGCTGGTCGAACATGTGCTGGCCAAGTTCGAAGGTGGCAAGATCGCGGTCAATCCTCGCGATCAGACGAAGCTCGCCCGCTCGTGCTGGGGCATGTCGCGCACCATGATCTCGAACATGATCAAGGGCGTGACCCAGGGCTATTCGCGCTCGCTCGAGATCAACGGCGTCGGCTATCGCGCCAACGTCCAGGGTAAGATCCTGCAGCTCAATCTCGGCTACAGCCACGATGTCAATTATCCAATCCCCGAGGGCATCGAGATCAAGACGCCGAAGCCGACCGAGATCACCGTCACCGGCATCGACAAGCAGCGCGTCGGTCAGGTCGCTGCCGAAATTCGCGATTTTCGCGGTCCTGAGCCCTATAAGGGCAAGGGGATCAAGTACTCAGACGAACGCATCTTCCGCAAGGAAGGCAAGAAGAAATAACGGGTGTCACTATGGCTTCCAAGCTCGTAAAAATGGAATTCCGGCGGTCGCGGGTGCGCAAGGCGCTCAGGGCGGCCGGCAAGTTGCGGCCACGCCTTTCGGTGTTCCGTTCGGCGAAAAACATCTATGCCCAGGTCATCGACGATCAGCGCGGGATGACCCTAGCCGCGGCTTCGACGCTCGAAGAGGGCTTTAAGAAGGGCGGCAAGACGGGCGCCGACAAGGACGCAGCGGCGGCGATCGGCAAGCTGATTGCCGAACGTGCTGTGAAGGCCGGCATCGAGACCGTCGTCTTCGACCGCGGTGCGTATCTTTATCATGGCCGCGTCAAGGCGCTGGCCGATGGAGCCCGCGAAGGCGGTCTCAAGTTCTAATCGTTTCGAGGAGCAGGCAGACATGGCACCAAGGGAACACGGCGGAGATCGCGGCAAGGACCGCGATGATCGGGATTCCGAGTTTCTCGATAAACTCGTGCATATCAACCGTGTCGCCAAGGTCGTGAAGGGCGGCAAACGCTTCGGCTTTGCCGCACTTGTCGTCGTCGGCGATCAGAAGGGCCGCGTCGGTTTCGGCCATGGCAAGGCGCGCGAAGTGCCGGAAGCCGTGCGCAAGGCGACCGAAAGCGCCAAGCGTGGCCTGGTCCGCGTGCCGCTGCGGGAAGGCCGCACGTTGCATCACGATGTCGACGGGCGCTGGGGTGCGGGCAAGGTGGTGCTGCGTTCGGCTCCTCCGGGCACCGGCATCATCGCCGGCGGTCCGATGCGCGCGGTTTTCGAATCGCTCGGCATGCAGGACGTCGTGGCCAAGTCGAAGGGCTCTTCCAACCCCTATAACATGGTGCGCGCCACGTTTGATGCGCTGAAGAAGCAGGCGAGCCCGCGCGCGGTTGCCGCACGTCGCGGCAAGAAAGTCTCTGATATCCTTTCCCGCCGCCGCGACCAGGATGCGACGGCCGAGTAATCAGGTGTGAGCATGGCGAAAGCAAAAACAGACAAGACCCTTACGGTCGAACAGATCTACAGCCCGGCGCGCCGTCCAGCCGACCAGCGTGCGACGTTGATCGGCCTTGGCCTCAACAAGCGCCACAAGCGCAGCACCTTGCAGGATACGCCTGCGGTTCGCGGCATGATCGCCAAGGTCCAGCACCTTGTGCGCGTCGTCGAGTAAAGGATACGTGCGATGAGACTCAATCAGATTTCCGACAATGAAGGCGCCAGGCGCCCGCGCAAACGTCTCGGCCGCGGTATAGGCTCGGGGCTCGGCAAGACGGCCGGGCGCGGCGGCAAGGGCCAGACCGCACGTTCGGGCGGCGCCAAGGCGGGCTTCGAAGGCGGCCAGATGCCGATCTACCGGCGCCTGCCCAAGCGCGGCTTCAACAATCCGTTCCCGGTCAAGTATAACGAGATCAATCTCGACCGCATCCAACAGGCAGTCGATGCCAAGACGCTCGACGCCGCGTCACCGATCACACTCGAAGCGCTGGCCAAGGCCGGGATCGTGTCAAAGGCCCGTGCCGGTCTGCGCCTGCTCGGCCGGGGCGAACTGAAGTCCAAGCTCGCCTTTGAAGTGCACCACGCCTCGAAAGGCGCCATCGCCGCGGTCGAAAAGGCCGGCGGCAGCGTCAAGGTCCTGAAGCCGGCAAAGCCCGAGGCAGAGCACGCGAAGGAAGCCAAGCCGGCCAAGCCGGATGCCAAGGCTCCCAAGCAGGACGCCAAGGCACCGAAGGAAACCAAGGCGCCCAAGGAAGCCAAGGCGGCGAAGCAGGATGAAAAGCCTGCCGCGAAAGCCAAGAAAGAAGAGAAGCCTGCGAAGTCGAAGTGAGGTTGCGGGCGCTGGCCCGGCACCCCATTTAGGGGATTTGGGTCGGGTCTTGAGGAAAGCACATGGCATCGGCAGCTGAACAACTTGCAGCCAACATCAATTTCTCCGCGTTGGCCAAGGCCGACGAGTTGAAGAAACGCATCTGGTTCACCCTTGGCGCCCTGATCGTCTATCGCCTCGGCACCTATATCCCCATTCCCGGCGTCGACACAGTCGAACTCGCCCGTTTCGCCGCGCAAAACTCGTCAGGGATTCTCGGCTGGGTGAACGGCCTGGCCGGGGGCGCGCTCGGCCGCATGGCGATCTTCGCCCTCAATATCATGCCTTATATCTCGGCATCGATCATCATCCAGCTTCTTACGACAGTTTCGCCGCATCTTGAACAGCTCAAGAAGGAAGGCGAGTCGGGCCGCAAGAAGATCAACCAATATACGCGCTATGGCACGGTCCTGATCGCGGCGCTACAGGCCTATGGCATCGCCGCCGGTCTCGAAGGGCAACGCAGTATCGTGCTCGATCCCGGCCTGTTCTTCCGAGCCAGCACAGTCATCACGCTGACCGGGGGCACCGTGTTCCTGATGTGGCTCGGCGAGCAGATTACCGCGCGCGGTGTCGGCAACGGCACTTCGCTCATCATCTTCGCCGGCATTGTCGCGGGTCTCCCGCATGGTTTGGCAGCACTCCTCGAACTCGGCCGTACCGGCCAGATGTCGACCTTCCTCATTCTCGCTATCTTCATCATCGCGCTCGCCGTCATCGCTTTCATCGTCTTCGTGGAACGGGCCCAGCGCCGGCTCTTGATCCAGTATCCCAAGCGTCAGGTCGGCATGAAGGTGACTCAGGGCGACAGTTCGCACCTGCCGCTCAAGCTCAATACGTCGGGAGTCATTCCGCCCATCTTCGCCTCCTCGCTGCTCCTCCTGCCGATCACTGTCGCCAATTTCACGAAAGGGCAGGGCCCGGACTGGCTCAATCGCGCCACGGCCCTTCTTGGCCACGGCCAGCCGCTGTTCCTGACACTCTACGCGCTGCTCATCATCTTCTTCGCCTTCTTCTACACCTCGATCATGTTCAATCCGAAGGACACGGCCGACAATCTGAAGAAATATGGCGGCTTCATCCCGGGCATCCGGCCGGGCGAGCGGACGGCGGAATATATCGACTATGTGCTGACACGGATCACCGTGCTGGGCGGTCTCTATCTGATGCTGGTCTGCCTGTTGCCGGAATTCATGATCGGTTATGCGGCCGTGCCGTTCTATTTCAGCGGCACCTCGCTGCTCATTGTGGTGAGTGTCACCATGGATACTGTGGCACAGGTGCAGGGCCATCTGCTGGCGCAGCAATATGAAGGTCTGGTCAAGAAGGCGAAGCTCAGAGGGGCGCGCCGGTGAATCTGATACTTCTCGGACCGCCTGGCGCCGGAAAGGGCACCCAGGCGAAATTGCTTGAGGACAAAAGGGGCTACAAGCAACTCTCGACTGGCGACATGCTGAGAGGCGCGGTCGCCGCGGGAACCGAGATGGGCAAGAAGGCCAAGGCGGTCATGGACCGTGGCGATCTCGTCTCCGACGACATCGTGGTGTCGATCATCGCTGAGCGGCTGGACAAGCCCGACGTCGAGAAGGGCTTCATCCTGGATGGGTTCCCGCGCAACAAAGCACAGGCTGAGGCGCTTGACCGGATGCTCAAGGACAAGGGCCTCAAGCTCGATGCGGTCATCGAGATGCGGGTCGACGATGAGGCACTGGTGAAGCGGATCGCCGGGCGCTACACCTGCGCCAAATGCGGCAAGGGCTATCACGACGAATTCGCGAAGCCGAAGAAGCCGGGAATTTGCGACGTCTGCGGGTCGAGCGAGTTCGTGCGGCGCGCCGACGACAATGAGAAGACGGTAAGAGACCGTCTTCAGGTTTATAACAAGCAGACCGCTCCGCTGGTCGATTATTACGGCCGGACGGGGGTTTTGCATAAGGTAAACGGTATGGCGGATATCGGTGTCGTTACCCGCCAGATCGAGGATGTGCTGGAACGATCATGACGGGCAGGATGTGGCATCTCTACGGTTGACGTCTCGGCGATTCCACCCTAGATACACAGCCATTAGACCGACATGAAGGCTGGCTTCAGGAGAGCAATCTCCGGAGGCACGGCCTTGTGCCATTTTGGCGCCCGGTGCGCGTTTCGAGTATTGACAGAGACTATGGGCGTAAGCCCTTGTAAGGCTTAGGAGAAATAAAAGTGGCCCGCATCGCAGGCGTTAACATTCCGACCAATAAGCGCGTTGAAATCGCCCTTCGCTATATCCATGGCATCGGGCCGGTCAATGCGAAGGTAATCTGCAAGCAGGTCAGCATTCCGGCATCCAAGCGCGTCAACGAGCTGTCGGATGCGGAAGTGCTGCAAATTCGCGAAATCATCGACCGCGACTATGTGGTCGAGGGCGACCTTCGCCGCGAAGTGTCCATGAACATCAAGCGCTTGATGGATCTTGGCACCTATCGGGGCCTGCGTCACCGTAAGAGCCTGCCGACACGCGGCCAGCGCACCCACACCAATGCCCGCACGCGCAAAGGCCCGGCCAAAGCCATCGCTGGCAAGAAGAAATAAGAGAGAACCCAAATGTCAAAAGAGCCAGCCCGTCCGCGCCGCAAAGAGCGCAAGAACATCACCTCAGGCGTCGTGCATGTGAATGCGTCGTTCAACAATACGATGATCACCATCACCGACGTTCAGGGCAACACGATTTCCTGGGCATCCGCCGGCAAGCTTGGATTCAAGGGGTCGCGCAAGTCGACACCCTATGCCGCACAGGTCGCCGCCGAACAGGCCGGCAAGTCGGCGATGGAGCACGGCATGAAGACCGTGGAAGTGGAAGTGAGCGGGCCGGGTTCGGGCCGCGAATCGGCCTTGCGGGCGCTGCAGTCCTGCGGTCTCCAGGTCACCGCCATCCGCGATGTGACGCCGATCCCGCATAATGGCTGCCGTCCGCCGAAACGCCGCCGCGTCTGACGAGATTTTCCGGAAGCGGCACCAAGGTTCTGAACAGGACGATACCATGCACGTGAATCAGAAGAACTGGCAGGAACTCATCCGTCCGAGCAAACTCGAAGTCTCGGCTGGACGTGAACGCAGGCGGGTGGCGACATTGGTCGCCGAGCCGCTCGAGCGCGGCTTCGGCACGACCCTCGGCAATGCGCTGCGCCGCGTCCTTCTTTCCTCGCTGCAGGGAGCGGCGGTGAGCTCGGTGCAGATCGACGGCGTTCTGCATGAATTCTCCTCGATCGCGGGCGTGCGCGAGGATGTCACCGACATCGTCATCAATATCAAGGAAATAGCGCTCTCCATGCATGCGGAAGGGCCGAAGCGACTGGTCTTGCGCAAGGAAGGTCCGGGCGTCGTCAAGGCCGGCGATATCCAGCAGACCGCCGATGTGCAGATCCTCAACCCCGAGCATGTCATCTGCACGCTCGATGAGGGTGCCGAAGTGCGCATGGAATTCACGGTCAATAACGGCAAGGGCTATGTGCCATCCGAGCGCAACCGCCCCGAGGACGCGCCGATCGGCCTCATCCCGGTCGACAGCATCTACAGCCCGGTGCGCCGTGTCTCCTACAAGATCGAGAACACCCGCGAGGGCCAGATCCTCGACTATGACAAGCTCATTATGACGGTCGAGACCAACGGCTCGATGAGCCCGGAAGATGCCGTTGCCTATGCCGCGCGCATCCTGCAGGACCAGCTCTCGGTGTTCATCAATTTCGACGAGCCTTCGAAGATCGTCCACGAGGACATCCGCCCCGAGCTCGAATTCAACGCCGCATTGCTCAAGAAGGTCGACGAACTCGAGCTTTCGGTGCGATCGGCCAACTGCTTGAAGAACGACAACATCGTCTATATCGGCGATCTCATCCAGAAGAGTGAAGCGGAGATGCTCCGCACCCCCAACTTCGGACGCAAGTCGCTGAACGAGATCAAGGAAGTGCTCGCGCAGATGGGGCTCCATCTCGGCATGGAAGTGCCGAACTGGCCGCCCGAGAACATCGACGAACTCGCCAAGAAATACGAAACGCATTACTGAGAATATTGAGGAGACGTATCCATGCGTCACGGATTTGCCGGCCGCCGGTTCAACCGCTCGGCTTCACACAGGAAGTCGATGCTCGCCAATCTGGCGGCATCGCTGATCAAGCATGAGCAGATCGTTACCACGCTGCCAAAGGCCAAGGATTTGCGTCCGGTGGTCGAGAAGCTGGTGACGCTCGGCAAGAAGGGCGATCTCGCGGCACGTCGCCAGGCGATCGCCCAAATCGGCGATGAGGCCCAGGTCAAGAAGCTCTTCGATGTGCTGGCCAAGCGCTATGCCGAGCGCAATGGCGGCTATACGCGGGTTCTCAAGGCGGGTTTCCGCCATGGCGACTCTGCACCGCGCGCGGTGATCGAATTCGTCGATCGCGACGTGAATGCCAAGGGCCTTGATTCCGGGCCGACGATGAAGTCGGGCGAGGAAGCGAGCGAGAGCGCCGCCGCCTGATCGACGGTCATAACTAGTGAATTTGAAGAGCGGGCCCGATGGCCCGCTCTTCATTTAGGCGGGCAGCCTAGAAATGCTTGCCTAGCATCATGCAGCGGCCGGAATCGAAAAGCGGGCTCGGGGCCCGCTTTTCTCGGCTTACGCCTTATTGCTTTTATAGGCACCTTGCCCTGGCAAGTGGACGCAAAACCTGATGAAAATCTCCTTCACAGTTGCGCCGGAACGCAGACGGCGTTATGCAGCCAAATGCCGGTTTTGGCGTCGAAATGACCAACTCCCCCGGCAAGGTGACGGAACGTGACTTTTACCCGGAAAGATGAAGATCTCCTGGCCCTTCTGTCCCTGGCCCGCAAGCTGAAACTCTCCCGTACGACAGTTCAGGACCGGATCAAACGTCTTGAAGAGCAGGGCGTCATCGAAGGCTATGCGGTGAGGCTCGCCAGCGCGGTCGACAAAGGTAGCATTCGTGCGTATGTGACTATCTCGGTCGAAGCGCGCCGGCAGGTCGAGGTCGGACGCGCGCTCAGCAAGCTGGCGCAGATCGAGGCGCTGCATACTGTGGCGGGAAGGTTCGATCTGGTGGCTTTGGCGCGCACGACCTCGGCGGAGGACATGGATCGCATGCTGGACAGCGTCGGTCTCATTCCCGGTGTAACGCGGACAGAATCCGCCATTATTCTGTCGACAAAGGTCGACCGGCGTTAGGACAAGGAATGAAAACGAAAATATTTGCGAGCCTCATCCTGAGCGGCCTTGTTGCGCTGCCGGCCTTTGCCGAGACAAGGGTGCCGGAAACGCGTGCCGAGATCCAGATGTCCTTCGCGCCGGTGGTCAAGGAGACCTCGCCCGCTGTGGTCAATGTCTATGCGAGGCGTCTTGTGTCGCAGCGCGACCAGGGACCTTTCTCCGATCCGCTCTTCCGCAAGTTCTTCGGCGGCGATGGCGTCTTCGGAGCCCCACGCGAGCGGGTCCAGAACTCGCTGGGCTCGGGCGTGATCGTCGACGGCAAGGGCCTCATCGTCACCAACAATCACGTCATCCTGGGCGGCAGCGACATCCGCGTCGTGCTTGCCGACCGGCGCGAATTCGAAGCCAAGCTTCTGGTCGCCGATGAACGTACCGATCTCGCCGTCCTCAAGATCGAGCCGGGAGATGAAGTCTTGCCGGCGCTGAACATGGGCGATTCGGACGATCTCGAAGTCGGCGATCTGGTGCTCGCCATCGGCAATCCCTTCGGCGTCGGGCAGACGGTGACCAGCGGCATTGTATCTGCGCTGGCGCGCACCCAAGTCGGCATCACCGACTACCAATTCTTCATCCAGACCGATGCAGCTATCAATCCCGGCAATTCCGGTGGCGCGCTGATCGATCTGAAGGGCAATCTCATCGGCATCAACACCGCGATCTTCTCGCGCTCCGGTGGCTCGATCGGCATCGGCTTCGCCATCCCCGCCAACATGGTGAAAACGGTGGTCCAGTCGGCCGAGACGGGCGGGCGTATCCAGCGGCCGTGGATCGGGGCGGAGACCCAGGATGTCACGGCGGAAATCGCCGATTCGTTGGGCTTCGCAAGGCCCGAAGGCGCTCTCATCGCCGGCCTCCATCCGAACAGCCCGCTCGCCGTTGCCGGTCTCAAGCGCGGTGATGTGATCCTCGGTCTCGACGGCAAGCCGGTCGAGAACGCGAAAGAGCTGAGCTACCGGGTGGCGACGGCTCAGATCGGCTCATCGGCGATCGTCGAATACCAGCGCGGCACCGAACGCCGCGAGACCCGGATCAAATTGATCGCGGCACCCGAAACCACCGCCAGGGACGAGACGCTGATGGAGGGGAATACGCCCTTCACCGGTCTCGTCGTCGCCAATCTGTCGCCGGCCGTCGCCGACGAGCTGGGGCTTCCTTCGGGCTCGACCGGCGTTGTCGCCTCCGACGTCAAGGGCGGGCCGGCGCGGCGCATTTTCCGCAAGGGCGATGTTCTCCTGGAAGTGAACGGGGTGGTGATCGACAGCGTCGATACGCTCAATTCAGCGGTCAAAACCGGCGAGGGCTTCTGGCAGTTCGCGATCAATCGCGCCGGGCGCGTGATTCGCATGCAACTTGGCGGGTGAATGGCCAATCTATTCCAGGCAGCGGGACTGGACAAGGAAGCGCCGCGGCCTCTCGCCGATCGGCTACGGCCGCAGAAGCTTTCCGATGTCGTGGGTCAGGACCACATCACCGGACCGGATGGCGTCCTCACGCGCATGATCGCCGCAGGACGCGTGCCCTCAGTCATCTTCTGGGGACCGCCAGGCACCGGCAAGACGACGATCGCCAGGCTCTTGGCCGGGGCGACGGGATTGGTGTTCGAGCAGATGTCGGCGATCTTTTCCGGTGTCGCCGATCTCAAGAAGGCCTTCGAGATGGCACGCTCCAGGCGTGACCAGGGCAAGGGCACGCTCCTCTTCGTCGATGAAATCCACCGCTTCAACCGATCGCAGCAGGACAGTTTCCTGCCAGTGATGGAAGACGGCACAATCACGCTGGTCGGCGCCACCACGGAGAACCCATCCTTCGAATTGAACGGGGCTCTCTTGTCCCGCGCGCAGGTGCTGGTGCTCAACCGCCTGGATGGCCCGGCGCTCGAGGTCTTGCTGGCGCGGGCGGAGATGCATGAGAAGCGGGTGCTGCCCGTCACTGAAGATGCCCGGCAAATTCTCGTCGGGCTCGCCGATGGCGACGGGCGCTATCTGCTCAATCTGGTCGAAGATATTTTCGCCAGCGTGCCGGAAAGAGGTAGCCCCCTCGATGCGGCGAAGCTTGCCGAAGTCGTGCAGAAGCGGGTGCCTCTCTATGACAAGTCGCAGGATGGACATTACAATCTGATCTCGGCGCTTCATAAGACGGTGCGCGGCTCCGATCCCGATGCGGCGCTCTATTATCTCGCCCGCATGCTCACTGCTGGCGAAGATCCGCTCTATCTCACGCGCCGGTTGGTACGCATGGCGATCGAAGATATCGGTCTTGCCGATCCGGATGCCTTGCATCACGCCCTGGCGGCGAAAGAGGCCTATGATTTCCTCGGCAGCCCGGAAGGCGAACTCGCTCTGGCGCAGGCGGTGATTTATCTCGCCACCGCGCCCAAATCCAATGCCGGCTATGTCGCCTTCAAGGGCGCCATGAAGCGGGCCAAGGAGACCGGCTCCTTGTCGCCGCCCAAGATCATCCTCAATGCACCGACGCGGCTGATGAAAGAGCAGGAATATGGCGCCGGCTACCAGTATGATCATGACGAACCGGACGCGTTTTCCGGCCAAAATTATTTTCCCGAGGCGATGAAGCGCGAACGCTATTACGATCCGCCTGAACGAGGTTTCGAACGCGAGATCCGCAAGAGGCTGGATTACTGGGCCAAGCTCAGGCGCGACCGGTGCGAGGGTTGAGCTTTCTTGCGCGCATCGGCTCGTCCAAAAACCGCTTCCCACTTTTCGGGCCGATGATTTACCAGGGAATAGCCTGTCCATCGCGAAAGAAGCCGCCGGTCGGCCCATCGGGCGGGAGTGTCGCCGCCCAGACGATGCCGGCAGCCCCATCGGCAACATCGCGGGTGGCACCAGGCCCGCCCATATTGGTCTTGACCCAGCCGGGACACACCGAATTCACGAGGATGCCGCGCGGACGCATCTCGTAAG
>VAZZ01000467.1 GCA_005884715.1 Alphaproteobacteria bacterium
GAATTCCAGACCGAGTCGGTCAAGGCCCTCGAGAAGTTCCTGAAGGACGTCGGCTATGAGGCGGTGACACTCAATGCCGACAACAAGACCGATGTGCAGCAGAGCCAGATGAACGACGTCATCAACCTGAAGCCTGCTGCGATCATTCTCGCCGCCGTCGATTTCAATGCTCTGGTGCCGTCGATGGAGAAAGCGCGCGCCGCCGGCATTCCGGTGATGATCTTCGATCGGCAGATCACCTCGTCACCGTCGGACTTGACGTCCGTCGCCGGCACGGTCGAGATCGGTTATGTCGCCGCGGGTGAAATCCAGCGTCTTCTGAAAGAAAAGAAGGGCGATGTGAAGGGCAAGGTCCTCCAGGTCCTGGGCGATCCGGCCGATCCCTATACGCTCGATATCCAGAAAGGCTTCGAAGAGAAGATGAAGCCTTTCCCGGGCGTGCAGATCATCTCGCTGCCCGCCATGCAGTGGGAGGCGTCCAATGCCGGAACGATCGTCGCGGACCAGCTCGTCGCCAATCCCGACATCGATCTGATCTTCGTCCATGCCGCCCATCTCGCGGTCGCCGCCGTCGCCTCGCTCGAAGCCAAGGGCAAGAAGCCGGGCGATGTGATGCTCGTCTCCTCGAACGGCGCGCCGGTTGGCCTCGATCTCATCCGCAAAGGCTGGGAGAATGTCGAAGTCGAGCAGCCGCTCTATGCCCAGGCCGCCGCGATCGCCATGTTCGCCGACAAGGTGGTGAACAAGAAGCCAATCAAGGCCGGCAGCTACAAGGTGCTGGGCCTCGATTCGACCCTCACCATCGAATCCTGGGGACCGAATATCAAGATCCCGGGTGCGGCGATCACCAAGGACAATGTCGATGAGGCGCGGTTCTGGGGCAATATGAAGGCGCCCGCCGAGCCGGTGAAGCCAGTCGAATAGAAGCCTGTCTCGCTCTTGCGAGCCGCAACAAGACTTCCCCTTCTCCCGCGCGCAGCGTGGGAGAAGGTGGCCGACAGGCCGGATGAGGGCTCTTTCGCGAAACGCATCGCAGTCTGCACGAGTATCCCTTATGCGGACAAAGAGCCCTCACCCGGCCTTCGGGCACCCTCTCCCATCCTTCGGACGGGAGAGGGGGAACTCCTGAAGGGGATCCATTTCACGGAGTTGCCTTGATGATCAGTCCCCGGCAGAGGGCGCTTGTCGAATTCGTGCTCGACAATCTTGTCTGGTTCATTCTCGCCGTCGTCCTGGCGGTATTCTCCCTGATGATCCCCAACTTTTTCCAGACCGGGATCTTCGTCAATATCATCGAGCAGTCGACCTTTGTCGGCGTCATGGCCATTGGCCTCGCCATCGTCGTCATTGCCGGCCACATGGATCTCTCGGTCGAGTCGGTCGCCGGCCTCACCGCAATGATCACCGGCATCCTGTTCTGCGCGCGCGGCATCGGCTTGGGCGTGACACTCACGCCGGAATGGCTGGTGCTGCCCGTCTCGCTCATCATCGCATTATTGGTCGGCTCGATTATCGGCGCCATCAATGGCTGGCTGGTAGTGAAGCTCAGGATGAATGCCTTCATCGTCACGCTCGCTTCCTATATCTGGGTGCGCGGCACGGTCGATGCCATTTCCGGCGGGCGCTCGGCCCAGGACCTGGCGCCGGCGCTCCGGATCATCGGCATCCAGACCTTTTCCAGCGTTCCGCTGATCGCCTGGATCGCTATCGCCTGCTTCGTCGTCTTCACCTTCATACTGGCCAAGACGCCGTTCGGCCGCCATGTGACCATGATCGGCGGCAATGCCACTGCCACGTTCCGCGCCGGCATCAAGGTCGACCGGCTGATCGTCATCTCTTTCATCATTGCCGGTGCCATTGCCGGGCTTGCCGGCTGGCTACTCGCGATCCGAACCTCCGGCGCCACCGCCAATCTCGGCATCGGCATGCTGTTCCGCGCCTTCGCCGCTGTGGTGATCGGCGGCGTCAGCCTCAAGGGCGGCATCGGACAGCTGCCCGGCGTGTATGCCGGCGTTCTCCTGCTCTCCTCCATCCAGACGGCGATGAATGTAATGGCGCTCCCGGTCCACTATACACAAATGATCCTCGGCGCTCTCGTGCTGGCGGCCGTCCTCCTCGACACCGTCAAGCTCCAGATCCGGCAGAGGCTCGCATGACCAGGGGCCTGAACAACCGCACCGCGCTGGTCATCGGGGCGGCGCGCGGCATCGGCGCCGGCATTGTCGAGCGTTTCATCGAGGAAGGTGCGCATGTCGTCATCGCCGACACTGAAGCGGCAATCGGACAGGCGACCGCGAAGCGCCTGGGCGCCCGCTTCATCGAGACCAATATCGCGCTGAAGGCGGATGCCGAGCGCGCCGTCGCCGAAACGGTCGATCATTTCGGCGGCCTCGACATATTGGTGCAGAATGCCGGCATCTATCCCTGGACGCTGATCGAGAATATCGAGCCGGAAGAATGGGACAGCGTGATGGCGGTCAATCTCCGCGGCACGTACCTCGCTGCTCGCGCCGCGCTTCCCGTCATGCGCGAGAAGAAATATGGCCGGATGGTCTTCACCTCATCGATCACCGGTCCGCGTGTCACCAGCCCGGGCCATGGCCATTATTCGGCGAGCAAGGCCGGCATCAACGGCTTCATCAAGGCAGCGGCGCTCGAATTTGCCGGCTACGGCATCACTGTCAATGGCGTCGAGCCCGGCAATATCCTCACCGAAGCCATCGTCGAACACCGCTCGCAAGCCTTCATCAGGAACATGGAAGAGGCCGTTCCGCTCGGTCGTCTCGGCAGCCCGCGCGATATCGCCAATGCGGTGCTCTTCCTTGCTTCCGATGAAGCCTCCTATATCACCGGCACGACGATCATCGTCGACGGCGGCCAGACCTTGCCGGAAGGCAAGGATTTCCGTATCAGGCCGGAATAAGCGAGGTCATGCATGACGAAACGCCTCTCCGGACGTGTTGCTCTCGTCACCGGTGCGGCGCGCGGCATCGGTCTGGCGGCGGCGAGGCGGCTCGCCGAAGAAGACGCCAAGGTCCTGCTGTCCGACATCGATGACGACATCCTTGCGAGTGCCACGGCGCCGCTGAAGGCCCAGGGCCTCGCGGTCGCCGCGATTAGCTGCGACGTCGCCGATCAGGCCGGCATCGATGCGATGGTCGGCAAAGCGGTCCACGACTGGGGCCGCATCGACATCGTGGTCAACAATGCGGCGATCTCGGATGACACGCCGATCGAGGATCTGAGCGATGAGCATTGGCATTCCGTCCTTGCCGTCAATCTCGACAGCGTACTCAATGTCACGAAAACGGCGCTGCCCTGGCTCAAGCAAAGCCGCTTAGGCAGCATCATCAATATCGCCTCGGTGCAGGGCAT
>VAZZ01000468.1 GCA_005884715.1 Alphaproteobacteria bacterium
CTCGGCCGGACCATCATAAACAGTAGCGAGTGCCACGACCCGCTTTCCCCAAGCGGCTTCCGGATACGCCGCATCATTGGGAATGGTGGAAAACTCGGCGATGCCGCTCACCTCGTCTGGCGATGAGGCCATATAATCGCGCCATTTCGGGATGATGTCATTTGCGCGTTCCTCCAAATAAACAGGCGCGCAAAACATCATCTCCGCTGCAATCGGATGGAGGCGGAATTCAAAGTTCACGACGATACCAAAATTTCCGCCGCCGCCTTTCAGCGCCCACAACAGATCAGGACTTTCGGTATCGCTGGCGTGGATCAGACGGCCATCGGCGGTGACTACATCGACTGCCATCACATTGTCGCAGCTGAGACCGCAGGTGCCGCGAAGCCACCCAATTCCACCCGACAGAGTGAGGCCGGCCACGCCGGTTGCCGAAATCAGCCCCCCGGGCGTAGCTCGGGCAAAGGGCGTGGTCGCTGCATCAACGTCCCTCCAGGTTGCGCCCCCTTCCACAAAGGCCCGATCGAGTTGCGGTGAGATCCGGACCGCATTCATGAGCGACAGGTCGATCATCACGCCACCGTCGCAGACGGCATAGCCCGCAACATTATGGCCGCCGCTGTGGATGGCCATTGTAAGGTTATGGGCGCGCGCATAGTTCACCGACGCCATCACGTCGGCTGCATTGCGGCAGCGGACGATCAGAGCAGGTCGCCTGTCGATCATCCCATTCCACACCGTGCGCATGGCGTCGTAAGAGGAACTTCCCGGTTCGAGCAATTCGCCACGCAACTCGCCGCGCAGTGCGTCATGAGTGGGCATTCGGCACTAAAGTCAAAAATGCTGAAAGACGGTCATTTCTGCCATGCCTGGACAGGACGGTCGCATCAATGTTGCGATTCTCGCGGTGCCCGAAGTCACGGCTTCGGCGCTTTACGGCATGTTTGACCTGTTCTCATCCCCTGGCCGCGATTGGCCGTTCATCGTTGCGGGTGTAGCGGGCGATCAGCTCATGTTCCCTTACATCGTCGCCCGGGAGCGCCGAGGCTTCCAGGCCGCGAACGGAATCTGGGTGAAGCCCGACCATGATTTCTCCGATTGCCCGCCGCCTGACATCGTGTGCATTCCGGATTTTTTCGTCAATCCGGGGGAGAGTGTCGCCGGGAGGTATGATGATGAAGCGCGATGGCTGGAGCGATCGCATGAGGAGGGCGCGATGATGGCCAGCGCCTGTTCCGGAGCGGTGCTGCTCGGCGAGGCCGGACTGCTCGTCGATTGTGAAGCTACCATCCACTGGGGCTACGTCTCTACCCTCGCCAATAATTATCCGGGCGTGAGAGTCAGAGTAGATCAGTCCCTTGTGCTGAGTGGCGAAGCGCAGCGTATCGTCATGGCTGGCGGGGGTTCGAGCTGGCAAGACCTCGCGCTCTATCTGATTGCGCGTTTTGTTGGCCTCAGGGAAGCGATGCAGGTTGCCAAGGTCTACATGCTGCAATGGCATGATATGGGCCAGCAACCTTTCGCCTCACTCATGAGTCTGCGGCAGACGAATGATGCGGTGATCAACAAGTGTCAGGAATGGTTGGCGATGAATTACAAGACCCGTACTCCCGTCGCAGCGATGGTCGATATTTCCAGCCTGCCTGAACGTTCCTTCATTCGCCGATTCACCAAAGCCGTCGGAATGACCCCCATCAATTATGTTCACGCGCTCAGGCTCGAAGAAGCCAAGCAGATGCTGGAGACGACCGATTTACCAATCGAAGCTGTTGCCGATGAAACAGGCTACGAGGATACCAGTTTTTTCGGTCGATTATTCCGCCGCAAGACCGGCCTGACCCCGGCACACTATCGTTTGCGCTTTGGTTCGCTGCGCCGGGCACTCGACCGCAATCAGCGCCCGACTATCCAACCCCCGGTTGCCGGACTCTACCGCGGCGATGAAGCAGTTGAGTTCACTAGCATAGGCTTGCGCATAGCGCTCGAGGAAGAAGTTCTGGATCGGGTCGGCCCGGGTACCGTCGGCGGTGTGAAGTTCGACGGTGGTGTTGTGCACATTCCTGGCTGACAGCATGCCCTTCGAACCATGCACTTCCATGCGCTGGTCGTAGCCATAGGTCGCGCGGCGTAAATTGGTGATCACTGCGATGCGGCCCGTCTTCGTCTGCATCTGAACGGCCGCCGTGTCGACATCGCCCGCTTCCCCGATCGCCTTGTCGACCAGCGCCGCGCCCAAGGCCTGCACCACCGTGAATTCCTCGCCCATGAGGAAACGCGCCATGTCAAAGTCATGGATCATCATGTCGCGATAGAGGCCGCCCGAGCCCTTGACATAGTCGGCCGGCGGCGGTGCCGGATCGCG
>VAZZ01000471.1 GCA_005884715.1 Alphaproteobacteria bacterium
GCCAGGAGCTGCTGATAGAGAGCGAGCCGCTCATTGGCATCGGGTGGAGTGGGTACCAGCTTTACTGAATTGCCGGTTTGCCTGGCCCAGGCATTCGCACCATCACGGCAGAGCTCGAGCTCGATACCGAGCGAACTGCATGATATTGAAATATTGACTTCCGCGTGGGCTGGAAAAGGAGAACCCGTGGCCAAAAGTGCTACAAATGCCGCGATGAGGCCTAAAATTCGCGTCATCGAATCCTCCCTCCGCGTTCGCGACGGTTTTACTCTCCACCCCTAATGTCGAGTTGGCCGAAAAGTTCCACCCTCTCTCCAGCCCCGGAAAATCAATGATTAACCACGGGGCAAACCCCTTCACCGGCCGAGCGTGAAATCGCGCCAACTGGTCCAGGCGGAGCAGTGGGATAACGTCGCCCTCGATGCCCCCGTCTCACGTTGCTTGAGACGAAATACAGTGTGCTTCAGGAGCGTGGGACCGTTGCATCTCCGGTGCCCAAATTTGGCGCAACTTCGATGAAAGGTAACCGCTTTTCAATGTGAGTGACGTTGTCTTGCCATAATCGACTCTCAGATGAGGCCGATGCACGTTGACACCGCACGTTCCGATTATGGGCTCGTAACTCAATTGTTTCATTGGGTGACCGCGATTCTGGTCGTGGCCGCTTATTTTTTGGGCCCAGGCGGGAGAGAGCAACGTGCGTTCTCGCCAAGCATGGAAACGACCCGGGACCTGCATGAGACGCTCGGAATTACGGTCTTTGTGATCGTCTTGCTAAGGATCCTGTGGCGTCTGTTCGAGGGCGAAGTGGAGCATCCAGGCATGGCAAGCTGGATCAGCTACTCGTCCAAATTCTTCCATTTGCTGTTATATGCACTTCTCTTGAGCATCCCCGCGACGGCAATTGTAGGAACCTGGTTGCAAGGTCATCCTCTAACACTCCTCGTCGGCGAGTTCGGTCCGTTTCTGACGCAGGCGCATGATCTCGGGACAAGCGTGATGGAAATCCATACGACTCTGGGCGATGTAATCGTGTGGATGGCTGGCCTTCACGCGGCTGTTGCGATAGGTCATCACTTCTTCCTTCGCGACCGTGTTCTTGTTTCAATGCTGCCAGAGTGGCTAATCCAACCGCGTAGCGCGTCACGCTCAAAGTCTGCACACATAGGCACGTAGGGCGCAATCACGGCTTTTGTTTCAGAATCACTCTCGATAGTAGGCCCGGTACCACTCGACAAACTTTCGCACGCCCTCGTCAACCGGTGTGGCGGGCTTGTAGTCCACGGCCTGAACAAGAGAAGATACATCGGCAAAAGTATCAGGCACATCACCCGCCTGCAGCGGCTGCAATCTGATCGTGGCCTTCTTGCCGGTGGCTTCTTCGATAGCCGTGATGTAGTCCATCAGTGCTACCGGTGCATTGTTGCCGATATTGAATATGCGGAACGGCGCGTTGGACGTGGCGGGATCGGGATGCATCGGATCCCAGGCCTGGTTGGGTTCGGCAATTTGATCGGAAGCGCGTATGACGCCTTCGACGATGTCCTCCACATAGGTGAAATCCCGACTGTGCCTTCCCTGATTGAACACGTCGATCGGCTTGCCGGCCAATATGGCTTTGGTGAACAGGAAGAGCGCCATATCGGGACGTCCCCACGGTCCGTAGACCGTAAAAAATCTGAGCGCCGTCGTCGGCAGCCGGAAGAGATGGCTGTAAGCATGTGCCATGAGTTCATTCGACCGCTTTGTCGCGGCATAGAGCTGAAGCGGATGATCGGCGCCATCATGTTCAGAGAACGGCAGCTTGAGGTTGGCTCCATAAACGCTGGACGTTGAAGCGTAAGTCAGGTGTGGGATGCTCTGGTCTCGGCAGGCCTCAAGGATGTTGAGGAATCCAACGATATTCGAATTGATGTAGTCGCGCGGATGCGTAAGGCTATGCCGCACACCGGCTTGCGCCGCGAGGTGGATCACCCTGTCGAAACGCTCCTCAAATGTCTGCTTGACGGCGGCCTGGTCTGTGAGATCGGCGCGAACAAGACTCCAATTGCCCTGGGCGGTGGCCGCCGACTTGGCAAGAAGAGAGAGACGGGCCTCTTTCAGCGAAGGATCATAGTAGTCATTGACCACATCGAAGCCGACGACTTCGTCACCGCGCTCGATAAGCCGCTTGGCGGTGTGAAAGCCGATAAAACCCGCGGCACCCGTTACGAGTACTCTCATGACGACAGCCGACCATTACTTTCCCGTCTTCCGAAGGACCATATCTTCTTTATCCCGACCTCTGCAAACTCTTCGTGGCCGATGGCAGGAATGACGCTCATTGCAGATAACGCCATGCTTTGAGAAAGAAGTCGGGCGAACCAAAATTGCCTGATTTGAGGGCAAGGGCCACATCAAGCTGCGAAAGGCTGCGGGTCCAAGGCACGCCCGGATCGATTTCGGGGCCAATCGACAAAGCCTTGACGCCAAGACCATTGACGACGGCGCCTGATGTTTCGCCGCCTGCCACGACAAGACGCGTGAAGCCCTGCGCCACCAGCGCCTTAGCTACGTCGGCGAGCAGCTTCTCGACCACATGCCCGGCTTGATCGCGCCCGAGCCTTGCCTGGATGGCCTGTACATTCTTCGGGGCGTCGCTTGAATAGACAAGCGGTATGGCGGTCTTCGCCAGGCGATCGATCCAGCGAAGGATGGTGTCGGCGGTGAGCGACCCATCCGCAACAGCCATGGGATCGACGCGGAAGGCGGGCAACCCGGCCTCGATCGCCCTTTGTACTTGATCGCGCGTGGCGGTCGAACAGGACCCGGCCAGCACCGCGGCGCGGCCCGCAGGCGCTGCAATGGCGCTGGGCGGCGGCGTGAGCTCTCCGATGAGGCCGGCGTTTCGATAGGCGGCGGGCAGACCCAAGGCGATGCCCGAGCCGCCGGTCACCAGCTTGAGTTCGACGGCCGCCTCGCCGATCGCGCGCAGATGCGCGTCATTCAGTGCATCGACGATCGCAATGACCCGCCCCGCCGATTTCTCGCGGGCAAAAGCCTGGCGGATGGCGGGCGCCCCCTTGTCGACATCGTCATAGGCGACATGCCCAACTTCGCCTCTGGTCTGTCGACGTAACACCCGGCGCAGATCCGAATCGCGCATCGGCGTCAAGGGATGATCGCGCATGCCGCTTTCGGCGAGCGGAACGCCATTGACGAAAAGCTGGCCCATATAGATGGAGCGGCCGGTCGCGGGGAAGGCCGGGCAGGCGATGGTGAACTCGGCATCGAGGCGCTCGAGCAGCGCCTCGGCGACCGGGCCGATATTGCCTTGATCGGTGGAATCGAAGGTCGAGCAATATTTGAAGAAAAAGCGCCGGGCGCCCGCTGCAACAAGCTTCGCCGCCGCCGCAAGTGACTGATCGACTGCTTGGGCGGCCGGTATGGCGCGCGATTTGAGCGCCACGACAAGGGCATCGACTTCATCTAGATCGAGACCGTCCTGCGGCAGGCCGGTTGTCTGAACGGTACGCAGGCCTTCGCGGGTCAGCATGAGCGCCAGATCCGTGGCGCCCGTCAGGTCATCGGCAATGCATCCGAGCAGCATGAGGCAAGCTTCCGTCTTCTACGATCGAGGCCTGTCAGCCTAGCAAAGCAGGTTGCCGCTGCAAGAGTGTGGTGTTCAAACCTATTTCGTGCGGCGCTTTCTCGACTTTGCCGCTCGTTTCCGCGCTGCTTGGGCGTGTCTTTCGCCATATTTCATGCCCTCGAGCTTCAGTCCATCCGGATCGAGAAAGAACACCGCATAGTAGTCGTCATAATATTCATCGGCGGGATCGACGATGACGGTATCGGTCTCGCGAAGGAAGGCCTCTAGTGCGTCGACATCCTTGCGGCTGCGCAACTGAAACGCATAGTGGTGGAATCCAACATCACCGATGCGGTATTTGCGCTTGCGGCCTTCTTCATCCGCAGGCCCGATCCAGAACCGTGTATCGCCATTCGTCCAGCCGATGGCATCCTCGTATTCATCCGATATTCCGAAGCCGAGAAAATCGAACAGCCTGCCGTAGAACGCCTTGGACTTCTCGTAATCGCTAACCCTGATGACGAGATGGTCGATTCCCACGACACGTATCATATGGCTCTCTCCTGTCAGGCGGCGATGCGCCGAACCCCATGACTTCCTTCGCCGATCTCCTCGACGATCTTGTCGATGAAGGCGGGAATATCCTTGGGCGAACGGCTTGTGATGATGCCGTCATCGGCGATGACTTCCTGGTCCGACCATTGGGCGCCGGCATTCTCGATATCCTTTCGGATCGACCAAAAGGAAGTCATGCGGCGGCCCTTGGCGACACCGGCATCGGCCAGGAGCCATGGCCCGTGGCAGATGGCTGCCACTATCTTGCCATCCTTGGCGAAGCTCCGGATCGCTTCGATGGCCTTGGGCTCGAGGCGGAGCCTGTCCGGGTTCATCACGCCGCCGGGCAGTATGAGCGCGTCATAGGATTTGGGATCGATATCATCGAGCTTCCTGTCGACAGGCAGGCTTTCACCCCATTCACCCGGTTCGCGGGTCTTGTCCGGGCCGGCGATCTCGACGGTAGCGCCTTTCTGGCGCAGCTTCTGCAAAGGCAGCAAAAGTTCCGACTGCTCGAAGCCGTCGGTCGCGATCATGAGAATGCGGGCCTTTTGAATATCCGTCATGTTCTTCTCCTCTCGGAAGCGGGACTGTTCTGGGCAAACCATCTTCGGCGTTGATGGTTTCATGGAACAGGATCCGGAACTAACTGTTAATCTTGGTTTCATTACTCCTGGTGCAAGAACGTGCCCCGCAGAAGCGCTGGTATTCTGCCGTATAGACAGGTGGACGGAAAGCTGCAGGTTCTTCTCGTTCATCCGGGCGGGCCGTTCTGGCGCAATCGTGACAATGGAGCGTGGTCGGTTTCAAAAGGCGAATATGAAAGCGATGAGGAGGAGTCTGAGGCTGCCGCGCGTCGAGAATTTACGGAAGAAACGGGCTGGACAGCCGACGGTCCCATGATTGAACTCGACGAAATTCGGCAGGCCGGTGGAAAGTACCTGAATATCTATGCCATGGAAGCCGCATTTGATCCGGCTACTTTCGTCAGTAATACGTTCCAGATGGAATGGCCGCCGCGCAGCGGCCGTCTCAGATCCTTCCCAGTCAACTTGCTCTCCTCGACCAGATTCAACAGGTTGTTGCCAAGCTCGATGATTGAGGGAAGCGCCGGTCAGTATCCTGGATTTCATACGCCGATCGCCGCTTTCACCCGCTGGCGCGTCAGCGGCAGATCGTAGAGTCGCCTGCCGATGGCGTTGCGGATCGCATTGGCAACGGCGGCCGCCGTCGGTCCTTGCGCTGCTTCGCCGGTGCCGAGGAAGGCCTGCCCCGGCTGATCGATCACATGCACTTCGACGCTGTCCGGCACGCTTGCGAAGCGAAGAATCGGATAACTCGACCAGTCGAGGCTGGTAATGCGCGTCCTGTCGAAGGTCACCGCCTCGTAAAGCGTCCAGCTGATCGCCTGCAGTATTCCCCCCGTGGTCTGATTCCTTATACCGTCGGGGTTCACCGCCTGGCCGCTGTCAATCGCCGCGACGGCGCGGATGACGCGCGTGCGTCCTGTCTCGCGATCGACCTTCACTTCCAGCGCCAGTGCCAGATAGGCCGCCAGGTTCTTGTAGCGCGCAAAGGCGAATCCCTTGCTCCAGCCGAAGCGTTCCGCCGCCAGCTTTGCCACCGCCTGGGCACGCGGATCTTCCAAATGCTTCAGGCGAAACTCGACCGGATCGACCCCGGCCAGGATCGCCAGCTCATCGATCGAACTCTCGGTCGCGAACACATTCGCATAGGCGCCAAGCGATCTCAGCGCCGACACCCTGAGCGGCATGTCCGGCAGGAAATGCCATTGCACCTTTTTGTTAGCGATCACATAGAGGGGGTTGGCATTACGGTCTCCATTGCCCGCCGGGGCGATCTCCATCTTTGCCGGCTGCGGCATGGCGGGCGCTGCCTTGTGGACGCCGGCAAGGAGTGAACCGGCTCCGCCAGGCCGTGTCGAATGCGTGTTGCTCCACAGATCGAAGGTCCAGCTGTCGATGCGGCCGTCGGCGCCAAGCGAGCTCTTGACTTTGATCATCATCGCCGGACCAAATGGCTCCCAGGCGTGCTCCTGTTCGCGCATCCATTGCACCCGCACCGCTCGCCCGGGCAATTTCGCTGCGATAAACGCGGCATCAGCGGCGGCATCGTCGGCGCCATTGTGGCCGTAGCAACCGGAGCCTTCCATGTGCATTACCTGCACCCGCTCTTTGGGCATCGCAAGCATGCCGGCGATCGCCTCGCGATCGGGAAAGACGCCTTGCGTGTGCGACCAGACCTTCAGCCCTTGGCCCTCGGTCATGAGGGCGACTGCACAACTCGGACCGATCGAGCCATGGATCTGGTATGGCCGCGTGAAGGTCGCTTAGAAGACTTTGCCGTCGAAGTGAGGGGCTCCTTCTTGCGCCACGGTGCCGACCTCGCGTTCCAGCCCCGCGAGCATTTCCGGCAATCGGGTCTCGTCGGGCAGCGTCTCGTTCTCGATCCATTGTGCTGCCGTCGCAAGTGCTCGCATCGCGCTCACAGCCTGGTATTCCCGCTCCGCGACGACGGCAAGGAAATTGCCGTCGCGCACGACCTTAATCACGCCCGGCATCGCTTCGATCCTAGAGGCATCGACCTGCGCCAGCGTTGCATTGTAGCTCGGCGGCCGAACGATGCGGGCATGCACCATCCCCTCAAGCCGCAAATCCTGCACATAGGCGATACCGCCGGTGACCTTGGCCGGAATATCGACACGCGGCAGTGACTTCCCGATGATCCGCAGAGTCCCCGGCGCCTTCAGCATGGACTGGGGCTTGGCCTCGATATGAAGATCGATAGCGGCAGCGAGCTCACCGTAGCCCGCTTTGCGCCCATCTGGAGCGGTGATTACTTTTTCGGCTGCCTTCAGTTCGCCAGACCCGGTGCCAAACTTCTCTGCAGCCTTGGCCAACAAGAGTTCCCGCACCTGGGCTGCCGCGTTGCGGATGGCTGTGCCGCTGTTCTGCATCGACTGGCTGCCAGCGGTAAATCCTTCATCCGCCGTTCGGCCAGTGTCGGCCGTCACCAGTGCGATGTCGGCCGGCTCGACTTCCAGTTCTTCCGCCGCCACCTGGATGAGCGCGGTCTTGATTCCCTGCCCAAGCTCGGCCTTCCCGGTGAAGACCACGATCTTTCCTTCCGCGTCGATGCGAATCCAGCTGTCGAGGAAACGTTCGTCATTCAGGCTGCCGGGGAGTTTTGGCCCCGGCGCGGGCTGGGCGGCCTCCTGTGCCCACGCGGGCAGTATGGAGAACGAGACGATTAGGGCTCCGCCCGCTTTGAGAATCGTTCGGCGATTGATGTCTTGCGTCATCAGCCGGTCCCCGCCTTTTCAGCCGCTGCGGATTTCATCAATTCGCCGGCACGCCGGATCGCAGCCAGGATGCGCATATGCGTGCCGCAGCGGCAAAGGTTGGTCCTGAGCGCATCGCGGATCTCGCGCTCGCTTGGCTGCGGGTTCTTCTGCAGCAGAGCCTGCGCGCTCATCATCATGCCGGGAATGCAATAACCGCATTGCGCCGCCTGCACCTCGATGAAAGCGGTCTGGATCGGCGCCGGTGCATCGATCGTGCCGAGCCCTTCGAGCGTCGTCACCTTGCGCCCTTCGAGCGTCATCACCGGCGTCACGCAGGAGAACACGGCCTGGCCATCGACCATCACCGTACATGAACCGCACTGGCCGAGCCCGCAACCGAACTTCGCCGCGTTGAGCTTCAGGTAGTCACGCAGAACGTAAAGCAGCGGTGTCGCCGGATCGGTGTCGACCTCCTGTGTACGACCGTTGACATCGAGTGTAATAGCCATGGCTACTCCTTCGCACCCACATTGACAGGTGCCCGTTCGATGCTGTCGGCCGGCCTGACGGCCACTTTGTGTTCGCCGCTGCGCGTCCTGCGCACCATATCCGCTATGCCATCCCAGGCCGTGCCGTTGCTGAAGCGCTTGCGTATGAAGGCGAGCAGATTGGCGATCTGCCGATCATCGAGCGAAGCCGCAAAGCCCGGCATCACCGCACTTGCCTCGCCATCCGCAGGCGGCAGGCCGAACAACGTCACATTGATCATATTTTGCGGGTTTGGCGCATCCACTGCGGTGCTGAGCCGGAAATCGAGTCCGCCATAAGGTGGTGCTCTGCCACCCTCATGACAGAACGCGCAAGCTGATGCGTAGATCGCCGCACCCGCCGTGTCGGCGCCGCCACCCGAAGCCGCTTGGCTGTCGCCTTTCGCGGCTGATGCGCCGGGCCTGCTAATCTCTGCCTGCAAACGCTCGGCTGCAGCCTTGCGCTTCGCGTCGGGTCTTCCCATCAGCGATGCGACATAGGCCGCGATTGCATCGACATCTTTATCCGATAGATCGGCAAGATTCCCGACGACTTCCGCCATCGGACCCTGCGCCACGCCGTGCAGCTCGTGCCATCCATTGCGCAGGTAGAATGCGATCGCTTCCTTATCCCAGGGGACCGGCGCGTACGATGTCTGGCCGATTGCATAGGCTACCCAGCCTTCCGCCTCGCCGCCGGCAAAATGCCGATCCTTGTCCTCAGCGCCGAGCGAATTACGCGGC
>VAZZ01000469.1 GCA_005884715.1 Alphaproteobacteria bacterium
GAGGCTGTGGGCGTCACCTTCTCGGTCGATGTCGATGAGCGCATGGATATGGCGGCGAGGGTGGGGGCCCACCGCACCTCCATGTTGCAGGATGTCGATGCCGGACGCCCGACAGAGCTCGATGCCTTGCTCGGCGTCGTCATCGAATTGGCGCAAATCACGGGCATCGCGACTCCGGCGCTGAAACTGGTATATGATCTCACCAGGTACCGCGCGGGACTGTCCGAAGGAAGGCACTCACGACATGAAACTCGACAATGAACGGCCCAGCGAGAATATCGAGGATCGCCGTGGTGAGGGTGGCGGCTTCGGCTTTCCGCGCGGCGGTGGCGGTGGCTTCCAGATCCCGATGGGCGGCGGCGGCCGCGGCCTCAGCCTGCAGACAGTCATCCTCTTGGTGGCGATCTATCTGATCGCCAAATTCGTCTTCGGCGTTGATCTCATACAGATGATCACAGGCGGCGACCAGCTGCAGCCGCCCGGCCAGCAGCAGAGCGAAACGCAACTGCCGTCTCCCGGAGGGCAGACGGATGTCACGGGCGATGCCGGCAAGGATTTCGTCGCCCGCGTGCTGGGTTCGACCGAGCGCGTCTGGACCGACAAGTTCCGGCAGATGGGCCGCCAGTATCAGAAGCCCACCCTTGTCCTCTTCAACGGTTTCGTCCAGTCGGCCTGCGGCATGGCACAATCGGCCATGGGCCCGTTTTATTGCCCGGGCGATGACAAGGTCTATATCGACCTCTCCTTTTATCAGGACATGAAGAACAAGCTCGGTGCCCCCGGCGACTTTGCCCAGGCCTATGTGATCGCGCATGAGGTCGGCCATCACATTCAGAACCAGTTGGGCATCGCCGACAAGGTCAACCAGGAGCGCATGCAGGCCTCAAAGGAAAAGGCGAACGATCTTTCCGTGCGCATGGAGCTGCAGGCCGATTGCCTGGCCGGCGTGTGGGCGAAAAGTGCGAATGACACGAAACAGATTCTCGAGCAGGGCGATGTCGAAGAAGGCCTCAATGCGGCCGCCGCCATTGGCGATGACCGCCTGCAGAAGCGTTCGCAAGGCTATGTGGTGCCGGAATCCTTCACCCATGGCTCATCCGAGCAGCGCGTACGCTGGTTCAAGCGCGGCATGGATAGCGGCGACATGAATTCCTGCGACACTTTCGGCACCGATCAGCTTTAAGGTGCACCATCCTCATGCTGAGCGAGCCTCGAAGCATCCCTCAGGATAGAGTGAGGTCGTTGCAGCAAAAACCCTTCGAGGCCCGGCTGCGCCGGGCACCTCAGGGTGAGGGTGATGAACGGGAGTAACTCGGTTTCAAAACAAAAACGGGCGCCGATGGGCGCCCGTTTCGCGTTTCAGGAAAAGAACCTGATTAGGCCTTGCTCATCGAATTCTTGATGAGACCGGCGATCACCGTGAGGACGGCACCACCGACACCGCCACCGATCACACTCTGAATGATGTCGCCCATGCTGGACGCTGTGGCCGCTGCTGCTGCCGCATCCGCCGGCGGAGGAGCGCCCGTGAAATGCGCGATGATCTGGCCGAGAATGATGCCGCCAACAGCACCGACGACCGAATTGCCCGTCGTGCCGAGGCTGGCATTCTTGACAACTGCACCGCCGACATTGCCGCCCACCGCGCCTAAAACCAACTGAATTATGATGCCAAGCCAATCCATGGTTTAACCCCTCTGATTGTCGCCCAGAGCTGCCCTTTCCGCAGCCGTTGGGAGTCTATACCTCTTCCGGACCGGGTAAAGAGCGAATATCGGCCTGTGCATGACCGAGAAAATCAGTAGGCGTTCTGAGTCTTGAGCAATGCCAGCGGAATCTTGAGCAGGATATGGAGATCGAAGCCGAGCGACCATTGGTCCATGCAATCGAGATCGCGCAAGACGCGCTGCTCGATTTTTTCCTTGGTGTCCGTTTCACCATGCCAACCATTGATTTGCGCCCAGCCGGTGATGCCGGGCTTCACCGGTGACGGGCAAAATAGCCATCCACGACCTGCCCATGGAGAGCTCCTGCGCCGTCTCCCGAGTGGCAGGCGAACGCGATCGGACCAGGGAAAGTTGGCGAGATAAGACTTTGAAAAAGTGGCCAATTCATCGATCGATGTCGGTCGGATGAAGCGCCAACGCGAGTGACACAAGGATCGCCCTCGCCGACGAGGCGCATCGCATCGGCATCACTCAGATCGACAAACATCGAGCGGAAATTATAGAGCTCGATGAGTTCATTGTTGAAGCCGT
>VAZZ01000470.1 GCA_005884715.1 Alphaproteobacteria bacterium
AGGATCGGCTCGCCTTCGAATATCGCTGACCGCGCGCGCGCCGTCTCGTATTTCGTCTTGGCGTCGGGCTGCGCCTCGCTCGTGATCATGAAGCCCGATACCGTTTTCTTGGGCCAGGATTGCCAGCCGATCGAGCCGCCGATCAGCCTTTCGCCCATCTGCAGATCCTTGGTCGCGACGAGGACATCGACGGTTGCAAATTTTGTAACTTCGACCGTCTCGACCTGTGTCGATTTCCTTCCGACGAGACCCTTTGCCATGTAGATCGCCAGGCCGGCGGAACCTATCGCCACGGCCAGAACGGCAAGACGCGTCTTGTTCATAGTACAACCTCACTCACGCGAATCGGGCGATGCCGCGCTTCCGATTAGCTTTCACTGGCAATGGTCAAATTACCGTTAAGCTTTTGCTGTGTTTTGGAACTTATGACGCCAGCGGCATCCACCATGTGCCGGGAAAAGCGAGAATTCCCCCCGCGGCGATCGCGACCCCGTAGGGCAGATCCGCCTTGAAGCTGAACCAGCGTTTCATCCAGCTGACTTCGCGGACGTGACGCTCGATCTGGATCATCTGCCAGGCCTTCATCACGATGGCGAGGACGCCGCCGGCGACGGTGGTGAAGAGAAGAAACGGGCCGAGTGCCGGCCAACCGAACCACAGGCCGGCCGCCGCGAGGAGCTTGGCATCGCCCCCGCCCAACAACCCGAAAGAGAAGAGGGCAAAGCCAAAGACGAGGACCGCCAGCGCCCCGACGCTATGCCAGAGAATGGCCTCCGCCGGCATTCCAGTCAGCAGCGCCATGGGGAAGAAGGCCAGCGCGATCAGGGCATTCAGCCAGTTCGGGATGCGCAAGGTGAGAAAATCACTGGCGCCGGCTGCAACGACCAGAAATGGCAGCAAAGCCTGGGCCAGAAAGCTAATCATGTGATCCGTCCGTTGTGCCTGCCCTTGCGGATCGAAATGCTCAGTGAGCCATTGTTGGCGGACAGTCCCATATCCGGCGTAAAAACGAGGTTAAGCGGGCCTGGTCAATGCCGCAAAAGAAAACCGCCGGCTTGCGCCGGCGATTTCCTGAGCTTCCCTGTTTGAGCAAAATTACGGAGCCGGAGCCATTGCCCCGATACCGGTACTGATCCCAGTAAAGACGCCCTCTAGCGTGGTACCGAGGGTCTGCACGACCACGATCAGGACGAGGGCGATGCCCGCCGCCAGCAGACCATATTCGATCGCGGCCGCACCGGACTCGTCCTTCACAAAACGCATAAGCTTGTTCATCTGTTTCTCCAGTTTGATTCTCTAAACAGCACCGGCCCACGTCAGGATGCGTTTTGCATTGCTGTTGTCGTGAACCGGAGACGAGCCTATGCCCCAGCGTTTAACGGGTAGTAAATCCGGCGGCTTTGCGGCGCTCTGGATAGAACTTCCAAGAAAAATGGTTAGCTCGCGGTTTCCAGAAAATATAAAATACGAGCAATTCATTTAACTTGTAATTAATTCCTCGAAAATTTCCGGCTGTTTCGAAGAGATGGCCTGACTACTTACTTGAAGAATATTTCAAATCTGTTTCATTCTCGTTATATATACTTTGAAAATCCAATAAATA
>VAZZ01000473.1:0-525 GCA_005884715.1 Alphaproteobacteria bacterium
CAAGAACGCCAACGGCAAGTCGAAGATCATCGAGCTCGAAGGCACCGTCGGCGCATCGCCCGCCAACGACCGCAAGAAGGGCTTCGACGATGCCATCACCGCGGCCGGCGGCTTCACCATCCTCGCTTCGCAGTCCGGCGACTTTGCCCGCGATAAGGGACGGCAGGTGGCCGAAACGCTGCTTCAGGCGCATCCGGATACGGACATCATCTACGCCCACAACGACGAGATGGCGATCGGCGCCATCGCTGCACTCGAAGCCGCCGGCAAGACGCCCGGAAAGGACGTGCTGATCGTCTCAATCGACGGTGAGCATGACGGCGTGCAGGCGATTATAGACGGCAAGATCGGCGCAATCTGCGGCTGCAGCCCGCTGTTCGGCCCGAAGGCCTTCGCCACGATGGCGGACTATGTCGCCGGCAAGACGATCCCGCCGTTCATCAAGAACGACGACGACTTCTATGACGGCACCAATGCCAAGGACAAGCTCGCGGGCGCATTCTGATTCGTCTAGGATGTGCCAAA
>VAZZ01000473.1:556-958 GCA_005884715.1 Alphaproteobacteria bacterium
ATGCGCGGGATCGACAAGCGCTTCGCCGGCACCGCAGCACTCAGCGATGCATCGCTCGCTATCGCGTCCGGCGAAGTGCACGCGCTGGTTGGCCAGAACGGCGCCGGCAAATCCACCCTGATCAAGGTTTTGACCGGCTATCACCGTAAGGACGCCGGCGAGATATTGTTCGAAGGCAAGCACTTCGAAGCCGGCTCGCCGCACGACGCCCAGCGGCACGGCATCTCGACCATCTACCAGGAGATCAACCTCGTTCCGCTGCGCTCGGTGACCGAAAATATCTGCCTCGGCCGCGAGCAGAAGCGCTATGGCCTGCTCGACTGGCGCGCCATGCAACAAGAGGCCGAGCGCCTGTTGAGCCGATTCAATATCAGGATCGACGTCAGAAAGCCGCTCGGCGAC
>VAZZ01000472.1:0-3057 GCA_005884715.1 Alphaproteobacteria bacterium
CCGAACTCGATGCGATTCTCGATGAAATGGCAGCGGTCGCCGACAATGCGGAGCTTTTCGCCGAACCTGACCTCGCTTTTCACCAGGCGATCTTGCGGATGACCGGAAACGAGCTCATCGGTTCGCTCGCCGCTGTGATCGAGACGGCGCTGCTTACGAGCTTCCGTTTGTCCAACGACAATCCGCGTGGACAGCGCCACTCACTGCCGCTCCATCGCGACGTGGCCAAGAAGATTGCGGCAAGGGACGCCGATGGTGCGAGACGGGCACTCCTCATGCTGCTCGATCAGGCAGAAGCAGACGTCCGGCGTGCGATTGCCGTCCGGCGTGGCCACAAGTAGCGGGGATTTTGGATGACGGGGCGACGCAAGCTGCGCTCGGCCGCCTGGTTCGGTGGCGAGGGCAAGAATGCCTTCATGTATCGCAGCTGGATGAAGAACCGGGGAATCCCGGACGATCTGTTCGATGGCCGCCCGGTGATCGGCATTTGCAATACGTGGTCGGAATTGACCCCTTGCAACGCGCATTTGCGCGGCCTTGCCGACTATGTGAAGCGCGGCGTTTATGAGGCGGGCGGCCTGCCGGTTGAATTCCCGGTGATGTCGCTGGGCGAATCGAACTTGCGGCCGACCGCGATGCTGTTCCGTAATCTGGCCAGCATGGATGTCGAGGAGTCGATCCGCGGCAATCCTATCGATGGCGTCATCTTGCTCGTAGGCTGCGATAAGACGACGCCTGCCTTGCTCATGGGCGCCGCGAGTTGCAACCTGCCGACCATCGCCGTGTCGGGCGGTCCGATGCTCAACGGCAATTTCCGCGGCCAGACCATCGGTTCCGGCACGCATGTGTGGAAATTCTATGAGGATGTGAAGGCAGGCCGCATGCCGGTCGCAGATTTTCTGGCGGCGGAGCAGGGCCAAAGCCGTTCGGCGGGCAGCTGCATGACGATGGGAACCGCCTCCACAATGGCGAGCCTGGTCGAGGCGCTGGGCATCGGCCTGCCCGACAATGCCGCCATTCCGGCCGTCGATTCGAGGCGCGGCGTTTTGGCCCAGCTCGCCGGACGGCGCATCGTCCAACTCGTGGAACAGGATGTGCCGATTGCGCGCATCCTGACGCGGGCCGCATTCGAGAACGCGATCCGCGTGAACGGCGCCATCGGCGGATCGACGAATGCCGTCATCCATTTGATCGCGATCGCGCGGCGCATCGGCGTCGATCTCGATCTCGATGATTGGGACAGGCTGGGCCGCGACGTGCCGACAATCGTCGATCTGATGCCGTCGGGCCGCTTCCTCATGGAGGATTTCTACTATGCCGGGGGCTTGAGCGCCGTCATGCGCACCCTGGCCGAAGCCGGGCTTCTCAATGGCGATGCCGAGACCGTCTCCGGCGCAACGATTGGCGAAATCGTCAAGGATGCGCCGATCTACAATGCCGAGGTGATCCGCCCGTTCGGCCGGCCTCTGACCGATCAGGGCGGCATCGCGGTGCTGCGCGGCAATCTGGCGCCCGGCGGTGCCGTCATCAAGCCCTCGGCGGCGACGCCGGCGCTGATGCAGCATAAGGGCCGCGCCGTCGTCTTCGAGAATATCGAGCACTATCATGCGCGCATCGATGATCCCGCCCTCGACATCGATTCAAGTTCAGTGATGGTGCTGAAGAATTGTGGGCCGCGCGGTTATCCCGGCATGGCGGAGGTCGGCAATATGCCGCTGCCCGCCAAGCTGCTGAAGCAAGGGATCAACGACATGGTGCGCATCTCCGACGCGCGCATGAGCGGCACCGCCTATGGCACCGTCGTCCTCCATGCCGCACCCGAAGCCGCCAGCGGCGGCAACCTCGCTCTGGTGCGCGATGGCGACCTGATTGAACTCGATGTGGCCGGCCGGCGTCTCGAACTCTTTGTCTCTGACGAGGAGCTTGCGATGCGCCGCAACCACTGGTCGCCGCCACCGCTGCCGCCCGGCGGGGGCTATCAGAGCCTGTTCGTCGAACGTGTGCTGCAGGCAGACCAGGGCTGCGATTTCGATTTCCTCGTCGGCAGGCGCGATGCCGGCATTCCCCGTCATTCGCATTGAGGCCGCGTCATGGGTGGTGAAATCGAAGACGGTGCCCTCTATCCGAGCCTCAAGGATCGCAGCGTCTTCATCACCGGCGGCGGCAGCGGAATAGGCGAAAGCCTGGTCGAGCATTTCTGCGCCCAGGGCAGCCGCGTCGCTTTCGTCGACATTGCGGAAACACCATCGCGCGCACTTGTCGAGCGCATCGCGGCGAGAGGGGATCCCAAGCCGCACTTCATCCTCTGCGATCTGCGCGAGATCGATCGCCTGCGCAGTGCCATTGCCGAAGCATCCGAACGGAACGGCGCGATCCGCGTCCTGTGCAACAATGCGGGAAATGATGACCGTCATCGCAGCGAGGACGTGACACCGCAATACTGGGACGACCGCATGGCGGTCAATGTGCGCCATCAGTTTTTCGCGAGCCAGGCGGTGCGTCCGCAGATGAAGGCGGTAGGTGGCGGCTCGATCATCAATTTCGGTTCGATCACCTGGCTGGTCGGCGATGGCGATTGTCCGGCCTATGTTACGGCGAAAGCGGCCATTACCGGCATGACCAGGGCACTCGCCCGGGAATTCGGGCCTGAGCGCATCCGCGTGAACTGCATGCTGCCGGGCTGGGTCATGACCGAACGCCAGATGCGGCTATGGCTGACGCCCGAAGGTGAGCGCCAGATCGCCGAGCGCCAGTGTCTGCCTGACCGGCTCTATCCTCCCGATATTGCGCGCATGGCGCTGTTCCTTGGTGCCGATGATAGCCGCATGTGTTCATCCCAGCAGTTCATCGTCGATGGCGGCTGGGTGTGACGGTCCGAGACAACGGGAAACGGGATCAGCGAGGAAATCATGCGCCTCATTCAGTTCTTGGATCAGTCCGGGCGGCGCCGCGTCGGCGCCGTCGTGAACGGCAGCCTCCGGCAGCTGCATGGCGTCGAGCGGGTCTATGATCTGGCCCAGATCGCCATTGCCAATGGCAACAGCCTCAAGGCTGAGG
>VAZZ01000472.1:3078-5236 GCA_005884715.1 Alphaproteobacteria bacterium
AGGCTGAGGCGGATCGGCATTTGGAAGATGCCGCACTCGATTACGAACGGATTGCTGCCGAAGGCCGGCTCTTGGCACCTGTCGATCATCCTGAACCGGCGCGCTTCTGGATTACCGGCACCGGCCTCACGCATCTCGGCAGTGCTGATGCGCGTGACAAGATGCATGAGCTGGCGCATGGCTTCGATGCCGAGATGACGGACTCGATGAAGATCTTCCGCATGGGATTGACCGGCGGAAAACCCGCGCAAGGGCAGATTGGAATTCAGCCCGAATGGTTCTTCAAGGGTGTCGGCACCTGTGTCAGGGCGCCTGAGCAATCCCTGCCGCTACCCTCATTCGCGCTTGCCGGTGGCGAGGAGGCGGAGATCGTCGGATTGTACATTGTCGGCCCGGACGGCACGCCCTGGCGCCTCGGCTATGCTTTGGGCGATGAGTTTTCCGATCAGGTGACGGAGGCCATCAACTATCTCTACACGGCGCATTCCAAGCTCAGAGCATGCTCGATCGGGCCGGAATTGCTGCTGGGCGAGCTGCCCAACGACGTGAGGGGCAAGGTCCGCGTCCTGCGCGATGGTAAGCCATTATGGGAAGGCGAGTTTCTGAGCGGTGAGAGCAACATGTCGCACTCGATCCGGAATCTCGAGCACTATCATTTTCGCTATGACATGTTCCGCCGCCCGGGCGATCTGCACGCCTATTTCTTCGGGGCGCCTTGTTTGAGCTGCGCCCATGATGTCAAGACGCAGTCAGGCGATCTGTTTGAGATCGATGTCCCCGCTTTCGGACGCCCGCTGCGCAACACCATGCTCGCCGAGCCCGAGCAGCGCTTTACGGTGAAGGTGCTTTAGGAAACACACCCGGCACGCGCTCGTCTCAATCGAGATAGCTGACCACGCCTGTTTGCAAGTCGTAGATCGCCGAAATGACTTTCAACTTGCCAGTGCCGGCAAAACCGCCAATCAGGGTGCTCGCGTCGGCGAGCCGCCCGGCGGTCCGCTTGGCGCTTTCCTTGGCGGTGTTGTTGACAAAGTCGCCAGGGTTTTTCTGCACCGCAAGCGCTGCCGGCAGAATTGGCTGGATCATCGTGCCGATAGCACCTGGATAGGTCGCGTTCTTGGTGACGACGTCACAGGCGGCCTTCACTGCCCCGCAACTGGTATGGGCGAGGACGACGACAAGCGGCGAGCCGAGCACGGCGGCGCCATATTCGACCGTGCCGAGGGTCGCGGTGTCGACGAGATTGCCGGCGTTGCGCGCGACGAAGAGTTCGCCGACGCCGTGACCGCCGAAGATCAGCTCTGGCGGCACACGACTGTCGGCGCAGGTGATGATCGTCGCCCAGGGTGCCTGGTGCCCAGCGACCGCACTGCGCTGTTGCGCCAGGTCGATCGAGCAGAGCTTCGGATGGCGGACATAGCGCTCGTTGCCCGATTTCAGCGCGGCCAGGGCCTCGTCTGGAGATAGCGCGGTTGGTGGGCCGTTGGCGGCATGTGCCTGCCGTAAAACGCCGCCGAGCCCGAGCGCGATGATGCTCGCCGCGCCGAGCTTCAGCAGGTCCCTCCGGCCGATCGCATCGTTCTTGCAATTACTGCACATGACCCATCCCTCCCTGGGCCAGCCCGCGCTGGCCTTTTGGTTCAAATATTTTTCTAAGGCGCGCCCGTGATTCCACCATCTCTCGTATCCTCACAGTAACATGAAGTTTCCGGTGCGTCACGAGTACCACGGCGATGAGATAGAAGTGGCCATAAGGGGCAAGGTCCGCGACTCGCGATGGCCGGCTGCCATGGGAGCCCGTTGCGCAACACCATGCTCGCCGAGCCCGAGCAGCGCTTTACGCTGAAGGTGCTTTAGGACCGAGACCCCACCGCCCGTTATCCCGGCGAAAGCCTATCTTGTACCAGTTTACTGGTTTCCGGCTTTCGCCGGGATGATGATATGTGGCAGAATGCGAACGACTTCAAATGCCCTGATTTGGCAGTCGTGCCCATTGTACGGAATTGGACGCCCGCGAGTGGAACTTTCGGGAGCATCGGGTGTTTTCTCCCCGTCTCCCATCTGTGGACACGCTGGAGTTGAGAAAACGCCAATGTTGAAATGGGCACTCATATTTCTAGTCATCTCGATTGTTGCTGGTGCACTCGGGTTTTCGGGG
>VAZZ01000474.1 GCA_005884715.1 Alphaproteobacteria bacterium
GCATATCGGGTACCATCGGCCGCGAGCCGGCGGCAAAAGCCGTAAGCCATCTCCTCCAGACGACCCGCCGAGTTCACCAGCCCGCAGGCCCAATCGAGAAACTGCAGGAAGTCGGCGAGTCCCTGGAATTCGAAGAGGCGCTCGCGCGGCCTCGGCATCGGCACGCCTGCCTCGGCCGACCACTTTTCGAGCGTCAGCGGATCGAAGGCACCCTCGAGATGGACATGCACCTCGGCTTTCGGCAGGGCACGGAGGGAAGCGAGCTCCCTTGCAGCGATTTCTTTACTCATAGCCGTTTCTCGTCGCCAGTGACCCACCTCTTCCATGCGCAAGCTCCCACGGGCGCGATCCATCCACTCTCTCGAAGCCAGCTACACTGGCTCCTCGCTCCTCACTTCCGGTCTTTGCGACCGCTACTGGGGTAGCTTGTCGTCGATGCCCTTGACGTAGTAGGCCATGCCAAGCAGTTCCTCATCGGGCAGCGATTTACCCGCTTCGCCGACGGTTGAGCCGTCCTGCTTCGTTATCGGCCCGGTGAACGGGTGAAGCTCGCCCGACTTTATCTTGGCCACGCTATCCTCGGCCATCTTCTTCACATCGTCCGGCACGTTGGTGAAGGGCGAGAGCACCACCATTCCCTCCTTCATTCCGCCCCAAGTGTCATCCGACTTCCAGACGCCGTCGAGCTCGGCCTTGACGCGCGAGATGTAGTAGGGATTCCAGTTGTCGGTGTTAGCGGTGAGCTGGGCTTTCGGCGCGAATTTGATCATGTCCGAGGACTGGCCGAAGCCGAGTTTACCCTGGTCCTGGGCAACCTGCAGCGGTGCTGTTGAATCCGTGTGCTGGACGATGATATCGGCGCCCTGGCCGAACAGAACCTTGGCGGCATCGGCTTCCTTGCCCGGGTCGTACCAGGAATTCACCCACACGATCTTGATCTTGAAATTGGGATTGACCGACTGGGCGCCGAGCATGAATGAATTGATGCCCATGATCACTTCTGGGATCGGGAAGGAGACGATGTAACCGGCGGTGCCGGTCTTCGACATCTTGCCGGCGATCTCTCCCATCACATAGCGGCCCTCATAGAAGCGGGCATTGTAGGTGGCGACGTTCTTCGCCCGCTTATAGCCAGTGGCATGCTCGAAGTGCACCTTGGGGAACTTCTTCGCGACTTTGATGGTGGCGTCCATGAAGCCGAACGAGGTGGTAAAGATGATCTTGCAGCCATCGCGCGCCAGGCGCTCGATGGCCCGTTCGGCATCGGGGCCTTCAGCGACGTTCTCGAGATACTTGGTCTCCACCTTGTCGCCGAATTCCTTCTCGACCGCCTTGCGGCCCTGGTCGTGCTGAAAGGAATAACCGAAATCGCCGATCGGGCCGGTATAGACCCAGCAGGCCTTGAGCTTGTCGGCCGCGGCCGAGGCAGCGCCGATGCCGAGAGCCAGGGCGAACGCCGCCGTGGCCATCATCATTTTGTTCATGAAGAGTCTCCCTGTTGTCATTGTTTTAGCGATCAGGCACGAAGGGCTGGCCGAGGCAGGCCGGCGTGTTGGCGCGGGTGAGCGCCCGGTTTCCCGATATCACCACCAGCGCGATGATCGTCACCAGATAGGGAAGCGACGAGAGGAATTGCGGCGGAATTCCCAAGCCCTTGGTCTGCACCGCGAAGCCCAGGATCATTACAGTGCCGAAAAGATAGGCGCCGAGCGCCACTCGCCAGGGCAGCCACGAGCCGAAGACGACGAGGGCAAGCGCGATCCAGCCGCGCCCCGCAGTCATGTTCTCGATCCACTGTGGCGTGTAGGCGAGCGACAGATAGCCGCCAGCGAGCCCGGCACAGGTGCCGCCGAAAACCACGCAGGCATAGCGCACCGGGATGACGCCATAACCCAGCGCATGGGCGGACTGATGGCTGTCGCCGACCGCACGGATGACGAGGCCGAGCTTGGAGCGGAAGAGGAGGTAGGCCACGGCGGCGGTGATGGCAAGAGCGGCGTAGACGAGGAGATCCTGGCCGAACAAGATAGGGCCCAGATAGGGAATGTCGCTCAGGCCCGGAATATGGAGCCTTTCGAGCTTGACGCCAGGCTGGCCGACGAAGCTTTCGCCGATGAGGCCGGAGAGACCAAGGCCGAGAAGCGTCAGCGCCAGCCCGGTTGCCACCTGGTTCGAGACCAGGGTCACCGTGAGGAAGGCGAAGAGCAGTGACAGCGCGGCGCCCGCCGCCATCGCCGCCAGGATGCCGAGATAGGGCGAGCCCGAGGCGAGCGCCGCGCCGAAGCCGCAGACGGCGCCGATCGCCATCATGCCCTCGACGCCAAGATTGAGGACGCCGGAGCGCTCGACCACCAGTTCGCCGATGGCGGCGAGGAGGAGAGGGGTCGACGCCGTGATAATGGTGAGAACGATCGCGAGGAGTTCGCTCATGTCGGTTTCTCCGCCAGCGCGGGCCGATCCGTCACAAATTTCGGTCGATAGAGGATCATCGTGTCGCAGGCGAGCACGTAGAATAGCAGGATGCCTTGAAACACCCGGGCGCTCTAGGCGGAAACGCCGAGCGACACCTGAGCCGCTTCGCCGCCGAGATAGCTGATGGCAAGTGCCAGGCCGGCGATCAGCGTGCCGAGCGGATTGAGGCGGCCGAGGAAGGCGACGATGATCGCCGTGAAGCCGTAGCCCGGCGAAATCTTGGGCTGCAATTGCCCCACGGTGTTCATCACTTCGGCTATACCGGCGAGGCCGGCGAGGCCACCCGACAGGAGCAAGCAGAACCACACCGAGCCCGCCCGCGAGAAGCCGGCGAAACGTCCGGCTCGCGGCGACACTCCAAGCGTTTTGATCTCGAAGCCCTTGAGCGTGCGAGCCATCATGAAGGCGAGCGCAGCGGCAGCGATGACCGCGAGAAGGACGCCGAGATGCAAGCTGCTCTCGCCGAACACAGGCAGCACCTGCCAGTCGGCGAACGCCACCGTCTGCGGGAAGTTGTGGCCGGCGGGGTCGCGCCAGGGACCACGCACAAGCCAGTCGAGCAGCAGTTGCGACACATACACAAGCATCAGGCTGGTCAGGATCTCGCTGGCGCCGAAGCGGTTCTTGAGGAAGGCCGGGATCGCCGCCCACAGCATGCCGCCGATAGCGCCGAGCGCCAACATGGCGATAAGCGTTAACGGGGACTGCCAGTCGGTGAAGTACACAGGAACGACGGCGCCGAGGATGGCGCCGGCGGTAAGCTGGCCCTCGGCTCCGATGTTCCACACATTGGCGCTATAGGCGACAGCGAGACCGGCGCCGATCAGAACCAGCGGTGCCGCTTTGACGGCAAGCTGCTCGAGTGGCCAGAAGTCTTCGGCGGCAAAGGTCCAGAAGAATTTCAAGGGCTCGAGAAAATAGACATAGAGCGCCTCGAAGGGGTTGAGTCCCATGGCGAGGAACATGAAGCCGCCGGTAACGAGCGTCAGCGCCACCGCGATCAGCGGCGAAATGACGGTCATCAACTGGGAATGTTCGGAGCGCTTCTCAAGCAACAGCCGCATGGCGCACCCCTTCCTTCTTCTCGTGGGCGCCGGCCATCAACAGGCCGATCTGCTGTAGCGAAAGTTCGCCCGCCGGATGGGCATCCGACAACTCGCCGCGCGAGATAACGGCAATGCGGTCGGCGATCTCGAAAATCTCGTCGAGATCCTGGCTGATCACCAGCACGGCGGAGCCCTGCCGCGACAGATCGATGATCGCCTGGCGGATCGTCGCCGAGGCGCCGGCATCGACGCCCCAGGTCGGCTGGTTGACGACGAGAATGCCGGGCTCGCGGTCGAGTTCGCGCCCGACCACAAATTTCTGCAGATTGCCGCCCGACAGCGCCCGCGCTTCCGGATCGACCTTGCCCATGCGCACATCGTAGGTCTTGATCACCCGTTCGCTGACATCGCCCGCGCCGCTCTTCTGAAGAAGCCCGGATTTGACGAGCGAGGCATCAGACGAATGCCGTGTCAGCACGACATTCTCGGACAGCCTGAAGGCCGGCACTGCGCCGTGACCGAGCCGCTCCTCCGGCACGAAGGCGGCACCAGCCCTGCGGCGCGCATTGACGCCGACGGTGCCTTGCGGCCTGCCATCGATCGACAGCATTCCTGCATCGGCGAGCGTCCGTTCGCCCGAGATCGCGTCGAAAAGCTCCGACTGGCCGTTGCCGGCAACGCCAGCGATGGCGACCACTTCGCCCCCCTTCACATCAAGCGAAATGCTCTTGAGCGCCACGGAGAACTGGCCCTCGGCCGGCAGACTCAGATCTTTGAGGCTGAGCCGGGCCGGACCAGCCTTTTGGCTGCGCGGCGTGTGCACCACATGGATGTCGCCGCCGACCATCAGCTTGGCGAGGCTCGCGGCCGTCTCCCTCGTCGGACCTCCTCCAGGCGGTGGCTGATATAGACGACCGCGCAGCCTTCCTCGGCGAGACGCCGAAGTACGACGAAAAGCTGATCGGCTTCCTGCGGGGTCAGGACCGCCGTCGGCTCGTCCATGATCAGAAGCTTTGGTTCCTGGAGCAGGCAGCGCACGATCTCGATGCGCTGGCGCTCGCCAACCGAGAGATCGGCGACAATCGCCCTGGGTCTGAGCGGCAGACCGTATTCCTTCGACACCCGCGCGATCTTCTCCGACAGCGCCGCCATGTCGAAGTCACCCGGCATGGCGAGCGCGATGTTCTCGGCGACGGTCAGCGCCTCGAACAGCGAGAAGTGCTGGAACACCATGCCGATGCCAAGCTTGCGCGCCGCCGAGGGACTAGGGATGACGACCGGCTTGCCCTGCCAGTGGAACTCGCCCGAGGTCGGCTGCAAGGCACCGTAGATCATCTTGACCAGGGTCGATTTGCCGGCACCGTTCTCACCGA
>VAZZ01000475.1 GCA_005884715.1 Alphaproteobacteria bacterium
CCCGGCATGAAGAAACTCGCGACCAGCACCAGCACGGCCAGCAGATAGACCCAGTAGCTCAGCATGTTCACATAGGGGAACACCATGTCGCGGGCCCCGACCATCAGCGGAATGAGGTAGTTGCCGAACCCGCCCAGGAACAGCGCAGTGAGCAGGTAGATGACCATGATCATGCCATGCATCGTGATGAACTGCAGGTACGACTCGGGCGTGATGAAGGAGAAGGTCTCCGGGAATCCGAGTTGCAGCCGCATCAGCCACGACAGCACCAGGGCCACCAGGCCGATGGCGGTCGCCGTGATCGCATACTGGATGGCGATCACCTTGGCGTCCTGGCTCCAGATGTATTTGGTGACGAAGCTTTTCGGGTGATAAAGCTCCACATCCTCGACTTCGGCTACATAGTTGATGGTTTCGGGTACTACATCGGTCATCACGTCACCCTTCGATTTGCATATCTCTCGAAAATGAGTGTCATCGTACTCGTTCCGCAGAACCTGCCTCATTCCCGATCAAGGCGAGACTTGACCTCTCCCCCGTGCCGTTCCCTGCATCTGCCAATGTCTGCTTGAAAGTCGACTGCTCCTGCAGCCACGCCTGATAGGCGCTCTTCTCGTCGACCACGACCACGCCGCGCATGGTGTAGTGTCCGGTGCCGCACAGTTCGGCGCAGATGGCCGCGAATGTTCCGGACCGGGTCGGGGTGAACCAGAAGTAGGTGACCATTCCCGGCACTATGTCCATCTTGGCCCGGAACTCCGGCACGTAGAAGTCGTGGATGGTGTCGAGCGAGCGGAGCAATACCCTGACGGGCCGGTTGAGCGGCAGGTGCAGGTCCCCGCCCTCGATCAGGACATCGTCTTGACCATGGGGATCGTTCGGATTGAGGCCCAGCGGGTTCTCAGGACTGACATTGCGGGCATCAGAAGTGCCCAATACGCCATCCTTTCCGGGCAGGCGGAAATTCCACTGCCACTGCTGGCCTATGATCTTGACCACATCTGCTTCCTTCGGCACGCTGATGAACTGGTGCCAGACGAACAGGCCGGGCGTCAGCAGTGCCGCGACCCCCACCGAAGTCAATACTGTGAGCCACCACTCCAGCTTCTTGTTTTCCGGCTCATATGCCGCCTGTGTTCCCGTCTGATGGCGGAAGCGCCACAGGCAATAGGCCATGAACAGGACGATGGCGACGAATACAGTGCCGGTGATCCAGAATGTAAGGGTGATCGTCTGGTCGATGTAGGTCCAGTTCGACGCGATCGGCGTCCACCACCACGGGCTCAGAAGATGAAATACGACCGAGCCGACGGCCAGCACAATCAAAGCGAACGCGATCTTCATATCGACACCGAGGATGTACCTCCCGTCAAACCGGGTAGTGCTTGACGACCTTGCGATACAGGTGCCAGGTCGCATGCCCGAGCACCGGCATCACGCCAGCAAGGCCGGCCAAGAATGGCAAGGCCCCGATCAACAGCAGACTGGCGACGATAAAGCCCCACAGCATCATCGTCGTCGGATTGGCTAGAAACGCATGAACGGACGTCCGTATCGCCGTCACCACGCCGACATGCAGGTCGACAAGCATCGGAAAGGACACGGCGCTGATGGCGAGCACCACGACGGCGAACAGGAAACCGACGCCGCAGCCCACGATGATGAGCGTCCAGCCGGCGGGCGTGGTGAGAACCTCCCAGACGAATTGCGTGATCGAGGTTGGCACGGCGCTGCCATAGATTTGCCGGTAGATGACGAAAGCTGCGCCGAGCCACAGGAAATAGATCACACCGACGAGGACGCTCAGCGTCAGAACGCTGATGGATGGCCTGCGGATGACGTTATAGGCGTGCTCCCAGGAGATATCGAGGCCCAGCTCGCGCCGCCGGCTGATCTCGTAGAGGCCGATCGCGGCCAAGGGACCGACGAGAGCGAATCCGGAGAGCAGGGGAAAGATGAGCACCAACGGTATGTATCCGGCTGCGATATTGGCCGCGACCAGCGTGGCAAGCGGATAGACCATGACCAGGATGAAGAGGTGGCTGGGTTTCTCCCAGAAATCATCGACGCCTTTGGACAAAGCGTCCACCAGGTCAGCCGCACTGATCTTTTGGATCTCACCGTAAGCGGTGCTGTCGTCTACAGCGCCGATCGGTCTTCCATGTAAAGAGGCCATGAGTGACCTCCTGAACAACCGCGTCCGAATGGCCTGATATACTTTTCACCTTAGGCGTTTAGAGCCAACTCGAACGCAGTTGGACTATACACCACTAACCAAGTCGCTTCAATTCCGGAGACGCGCCGCCCCCGAGGGGGTTCCGTCCCGTTACGGGGGTCAGTCTCGGCCGCGGATGGCCACTCGTGCCTGGAAGCAGCATCGGTTTTAGAGCAAATCC
>VAZZ01000476.1:0-4506 GCA_005884715.1 Alphaproteobacteria bacterium
CGACTCGCGCGGACATACGGCGAGTGTGCAGGTGAGGCTCGATTAGAGCGCGATCCAAACCCCTCATGCTGAGGTGGCCGCAAAACGGCCCTCGAAGCATCCATCAGGAAAGAGCGCGAGTGTTGAAGGACACCCTTCCAGGCTCGCTGCGCTCGCACCTCAAGGGTGAGGGTACTGATTCGATCCGACTTTAGATCACATTCTTCTCGAACAGTGGCGCGTTCCTGGCGATGCGCTCGAAGCCGAAACGCTTGAGATCGATGGTGCGATAGGCGCCATGCAGGATGAGCTCGGCGAGGGCATTGCCGGCTCCTGGCCCCTGCTGCAGTCCATGACCGGAAAAGCCATTGGCGAAGAGGAAATTGGAGAGCTCGGGATGTGGCCCGATGACGGCGTTCTGGTCGAGCGCATTATAATCATAGTGGCCGACCCAGGCGTTGACGACCTTGATCGCCTCGAAGGCTGGCACGCGTGCCGCGAGTGTCTCCCAGATGCGCTCCTCGAACCAGGCATAGTCGACTTCCCAATCCATTTCGCTGGGCTCATCCCCCTCCTCGGGCGAGAGGCCGCAAATGAACTGCCGGCCTTCGGGACGAAAATAGATGCCGGAAATATCGACAGTGAGCGGCGCCTTGTGGAGCGCGTCGCTCGCCCCCGGGCAATCGAGCACATAGACATAGCGCTTGCGCGGGCCGACCGGCAGATCGATGCCGGCCATTTTGGCGAGCGCACCGGCGCCGGCGCCACCGGCATTCACCAATGTGCCGCAGGCGATCTCGCTTCCATCGGCAAGAGTGATGGCGGTTGCTTTCCCGGCCTGTTTCTTCACCGATGCGACTTCGCCCTGGATGATCTCGACGCCCCGCGAAGCGGCCGCCTTGCGGAACAGGCTCATCAGTGAATAGGGATCGAGCCAACCCTCGCCCCGCCTTCCGAAACAGCCGAGCGCCAGGCCGTCGGTGGCCAGCCACGGGAACTGCTTCGCCAGGCCTTCCGCGTCGAGCAGGATATTGTCGGCGCCATTCTCGATCTGCACCCTATGGTTCTCTTCGAGGATCGCCTTGCCGCTTTCCGAGGCGAGGATCAGGTAACCCTGCTCGCGGAAGCTCACATCGGCCTCGGGGCCGAATTCCTGCTTGAGGTTCCTCAGGATGTTGAGGCCGAATTTCGAGAGCTGGATATTCTCAGGGGTCGAGAATTGCTGGCGGATGCCGCCGCAGGAGCGCGCCGTGCAGCCCTTGGCGTAGCTCGTATCGCGCTCGATCAAAGCGATCGAACCCATAAAGCCGTGCTTCTTGAGAAAATAGGCGGCACTGCTTCCGACGATGCCGCCGCCGACGATCACTACATCATAAGAGGTCCTCATGTCGCGGCACTCTGCCCAAAGACGAAAGCACTCTCAAGTCTTTCATCCGATTGGCGGGCTTGGCAGATATGACGGGAATGAATAGGGTCACCGCCCCATGAAGATCAGACCTCGCCGCAGCGTTCTCTATATGCCGGGAGCCAATGACCGAGCGCTCGAAAAAGCCAGGAGCCTCTCCGCCGATGCCCTGATCCTCGATCTCGAGGATTCGGTCGCCCCGGAAGCCAAATCCCAGGCCCGCGACAAGGTGGTCCAGGCGATCAAAAGCGGCGGCTATGGCACGCGTGAACTCATCATCCGGGTGAATGCGCTCGACACGCCCTGGGGGGCGGATGACCTGAAAGCTGCCGCCTCCGTCGCGGCCGATGCCATCCTGGTGCCGAAAGTGTCACGGCCGGGCGACATGGTGAGCGCGGACAAGCTGCTCAAGGCCCAAGGTGCTGGGGCGGAGACGAGATTATGGGCGATGATGGAAACGCCGCTCGCCATTCTCAATGCCCGCGATATCGCGAGCGTCGCGGGCGATGCCTCCTCCCGCTTCTCCTGCCTGGTGCTCGGCACCTATGACCTCATCAAGGAATCGCGGGCCCGCGCTCTGGGCGACCGTTTCGCCATCATACCCAGGCTGGCCATGAGCGTGCTCGCGGCGCGGAGCTTCGGCCTCGATGTGATCGATGGCGTCTATAACGACTTCAAGGATGACGCAGGGTTCCGGGCCGAATGCGAGCAGGGGCGCACGCTTGGCATGGACGGCAAGACGCTGATCCATCCCTCTCAGGTCGAGCCCTGCAATCAGATCTTCTCGCCCTCCGATGAGGAGGTACAGTGGTCGCGCAAGGTGATCGAAACCTTCGCGCTGCCGGAACATAAGGGCAAGGGCGTCATTACCGTCGAAGGGCGGATGGTCGAAAGGCTGCATCTGGTGATGGCGGAACGGGTCGTCGCCATTTGGGAGGCGATCACATCATGAGCAAGACCAATCAGGGGAATTTCTTCGAGGACTTTCGCATCGGCCAGATCATCCGGCATGCGACGCCGCGCACCGTGACCGGAGGCGACCAGGCGCTTTACACCGCACTCTATGGATCGCGATTCGCGGTCCAGTCATCGGACGAATTCGCGCGCGCCATCGGCTACGCCAGGGCCCCGGTCGATGACCTGCTCGTCTTTCATATCGTCTTCGGCAAGACGGTCCCCGACATCTCGCTAAATGCGGTTGCCAATCTGGGCTATGCCGACGGCCGCTTCCTGGCGCCTGTCCATCCGGGCGATACGCTCAGCGCCAGGTCAGAAGTCATCGGCCTTAAGGAGAACTCCAACGGCAAGACCGGCACCGTCTATGTGCGCTGGGTGATGGTGAAGAAGCGCGACGAGAAGGCGAAGGCACCAGAAGCGCAGGTGCCCGATCTCGCCAAATCGGTGCTGCCGGCGGATCTCGGCATCGGCTGTCCCAAGATCGCCGGCAAGCTCTGGGACACCGCGCTCTCCGGCTCGGCGCATCGCTTCAAGGACTACAAAAAGGGCGAACGCATCGATCATGTCGATGGCATGACGGTCGAGGAGGCCGAGCATATGCTGGCGACGCGGCTCTACCAGAACACCGCCAGGGTGCATTTCAATCAGTTCAGTGAGGCCAAGGGCCGCTTCGGCAAGAGGCTCATCTATGGCGGCCACGTCATTTCGCTTGCCCGCGCATTGTCCTTCAATGGGCTCGCCAATGCGTTCCATATCGCCGGCATCAATGGCGGGCGTCATGTGGCGCCACTCTTTGCCGGCGGCACGGTCTTTGCCTGGTCGGAGATCATCGAGACCGCCGATGTGCCGGCGCAATCCGATCTCGGCGCCTTGCGCATCGTCACGCGGGCGACGCGCGATCTCCCTTGCGGGGATTTTCCGCAAAAGGAAGCGAGCGCGGAAGAACCGGGCGTGATCCTCGAATTCGACTATTGGGCGCTGATGCCGCGGTGAGCTGCTCGGTTTGAATTTGACGTTATAGCAATTTAACGGGCGACCGGCAGTCTCAGGCATCGTTTCCCCGACGGCCAAGGTCACTGGATTTCCCCCGACAGGCGGATTGCGCTCGGACATGCCCGCCTCAGCATCATCGATCTTGCGACCGGCGATCAGCCGATCGCCAGCGAGGACGAACAGACACGGATCATCGTCAATGGCGAATTCTACGCCTATGAGCCGATCCAACGCGAGCTCGAGCAATCCGGCCATCGGCTTCGAACACGATGCCGCTTCATTCTATCAGTCCATCGCCTTCGGGGGCCATCAGATGCGGACGCTCTTCGATGGCGTTTTCCAGGTCCCGCCCGGCCACTATGTGATCGCGACCGAGAAGCACCTGCAGGTGATCCAATATTGGGATTTCAATTTCCCCGCGTCGATGCTTCCGCGGCACCGCGCTCCGACCAGGACTGGGCGGCTGAATTTCGGTCTGTGCTGGAGGAGGCCGTTCGCATTCGCCTGCGCGCCGATGTCCCGGTCGATCTGGCGGATCATTTCTCCGATGCCATACATCAGGCAGAAACCCTATGCGCCAATGCGCATGGCGTGGCGAAGTATCTCTTGAGCCGGGCTGTGCGCGATGCAGGCTACAAGGTTGTCATGACCGGAGAGGGCTCCGATGAGATCCTTGGCGGCTACGCATTCTTTCGCCGCGACATGCTGCTCTACAATCGGGAGGGACAGGATCCGGCTGAGGTGAAGCGTCTGCTCGACGATCTGACGCGGCTCAATCCCGTTTCCCGCGGCCTCCTGCTGCCGGACGGCAAAGCCGGTCCGCTCGACACCGTCAAGAGGGTGCTCGGCTTCATACCCTCGTGGATCGAGACTTTCTCCGCCCGTACAGAAAAAATGCGAGCTTTGCTGGCCGGCGACTTCCTCGAGAAATTTGGCCGATGCGAGGGCTTCCGCACGCTGTTCAGCGAAATCGACGTCCGCAGCCGGCTCAGCGAACGCGAACCATTAAATCAGTCACTCTATCTGTGGGCAAAAACCGTGCTGCCCGGCTACGTTCTGACCATGCTGGGCGATCGGATGGAAATGGCGCATTCCATTGAAGGGCGGGTGCCGTTCCTCGACCATCATGTCGTCGAAGCAATCGCCTCTCAGCCGGTATCCCAGAAGATCCG
>VAZZ01000476.1:4573-16811 GCA_005884715.1 Alphaproteobacteria bacterium
GCGGCTGAACACGCTGATGCAGGACACGCTGCGCGGTCCGGCGCTCGCGGCGATCCCGTTTTTCGATCGCAGCAAGGTTATCGGCCTTCTCGACGGCCTTCATGCCATGGACGATAGTTCGCGGGTCGCCAACGACCAGATTCTGATGCTCATCACGAGCGCCTGCGTGCTCAATAAGCAGTACGGGCTGGCGGCGTGAAAAGGCCACACCGGCGTCCTCCCCCGTCTTGATCGAATCGGGATAATTCAAACGGGAAAGGCTCTAAAGATCGCCGCCCAGATAAAGCGACTTGACGCGATCGTCCTTGAGGAGATCGGCCGAGGCGCCCGATAGGGCGATGCTGCCGGTGGCGAGCGCATAGGCGCGGTGCGAAATGCGCAGCGCCATGCGTGAGTTCTGCTCCACCAGCAGCACGCTCACCCTCTCGTCGCGGTTGATGGCGACGATCGAGCGGGCGATGTCCTGGACCAGTTTCGGCGCCACGCCGAGCGAAGGCTCGTCGAGCAAAAGAAGCCTGGGCTTCGCCATCAGCGCGCGGCCGATTACCATCATCTGCTGCTCGCCACCGCTCATCGTGCCGGCGGCCTGGGAATAGCGCTCCTTGAGGCGCGGGAACCGTGTCAGCACCATGTCGAGCGAGCGGGCGATCCCGGCCTTGTCGCTGCGCGTGAAGGCCCCCATCAGGAGATTGTCCTTCACCGTCATATAGGGGAACACATGGCGGCCTTCGGGCACCATGGCGATGCCCTGGCGCACCAATTCGGCCGGGCTCGCCCCGTCGATGCGACGGCCGTCATAGTGGATCTCGCCGGATTTGATCTTTCTCAGACCCGTAATGGCCCGAAGGATCGATGATTTGCCAGCGCCATTGGCGCCGATCAGCGCCACCGTCTCACCCTCATTGACGGTGAGCGAGACGTTCTTCAGCGCATAGACCCGCTCGTAATAGAGATCGACGTTCGCGAAATTGAGGATCTGGGCCATGGCTAAAGACCGATCGCTTCGTCCTCGATGCCGAGATAGGCCTCGATGACCTTGTCGTTGCGTTGGATTTCCGAGGGCGTGCCCTCGGCGATCTTCTGCCCGAAATTGAGGACGACGATACGATCGGAGATCTTCATCACCGCCTGCATGTCGTGCTCGACCAGAAGAATGGTAAGGCCGCGCTCGCGCAGTTTGCGCACCATCGCCACCGCCTTCATGGTCTCATCGTGATTCATGCCGGCGAAAGGCTCATCGAGCAGCAGGACTGCAGGGTCGGTCGCCAGACCGATCGCAATGCCCAAGCCGCGCAAATGGCCGTGCGGCAGATTCCTGGCAGTCTCGCCGGCAATGGATTCGAGACCGAGAAAGCCCAGGATCTCGTCGGCGGAGCGGCCAAAGGCTGCTTCATCCTCCTTTGCCTGGCGAGTAGCGAAGAAATAGCCGAGGAGCGAAGCCTTGGACCGCAGGTGATGGGCAATGATGACATTGTCACGCACGCTCATATTGCGGAAGACGGTCGTCTCCTGAAAAGTCCTGACCACACCTTTGCGCGCGGCAATATGAGGGGCGAGGTCCGAGATGCGCTCGCCGCGAAACAGGACCTCGCCCGCTGTCGGGCGAAGGAAGGACGAGATGAGCTTGAACAAGGTCGATTTGCCGGCACCGTTCGGGCCGATCACCGAAAGGATCTCCTTCGCGCCGACTCCGAAGGAGACATTGTTGACTGCGACCAGGCCCCCGAAGCGCTTGGTCATACCTTTGGCTTCGAGAAGGAAGGTCATCCTCAACGCTCCTTCCGCAAGGTGCCGAGGCTCAGAAGGCCGTTGGGCAGCACCAGCATGAGGGCGATCATCAGCGCCGAATAGATGAGCAACTGGAAGCGGCCGGTCTCGAACAAGAGATTCCAACCGAAATAGAGGACGAGGGTTCCGAGCATGGGCCCGAAGACATAGCCGAGGCCGCCGAGGAAGCAGTTCAGCATGAAGTTGATCGAATCGGCGACAGTGAAGCTCGAGGGATAGACCGATTGCGTCGCCGCCACGAAGACGGCGCCAGCGAGACCACCGAGAAACGAGGAGATGGCATAGGCGATCACCCGGATCTGGGCGATGTTGATGCCGATCGAGGATGCCAGCTCCTCATTCTGCTGCAGCGACATGCAAATATGGCCGATACGTGAATTCACCAGCCGGTGCATCAAGGCGAAGCAGGCAGTCATCAACGCGACTGAGAGATAGTAGAAAGCGATGCGTGGATTCTCCATCATGGTAAAATCCGGCACGAGCGTGAGGCCGAAGACCTCGACTGGGATGCTGGTGATGCCCTTGGCTCCTTGCGTGACCGGCAGCGCCAGCGCGAGAAGGCGCGCGACCTCGGTAAGGACGAGGGTCACCATGGCGAAATAGACACCGCGCAGCCTGAGGATCGGTAAGCCGATCAGGATGCTGGCCAAGGCGCAGAAGAGGCCGGCCAACGGCAAGGTCCACCAGAAGGAGACGCCATAGCTCATGACCAATATGGCCGAGACATAGCCGCCCATCAGCGCGTAGGCGCCCTGGCCGATATTGATGCGGCCGATATGGAAGGTGAGCCACACGCCGGCGCTCGCCATCGACAGAAGCGCCACCGAGGAAAGCGTGTAGTAGAAATCCTTGCGGCCGCTGACAGCGATCAGGATCGGAATGACGGCGAAGACGAGGATGAGGAAGGCGGTGACGGCGATGATCCTGCGGGAGATGCTCATGTTGTCCTCAACCCCAGGGCTTGCCCATCAGCCCGTTGGGCCTGATGCTGAGGAACACCATCAGAGCGGCGAAGATCACCAGATAGGTCACGTCGCCATATTGGCGCAGCACCGTGAGACCGACCGATTCCATCATGCCGAGGATGAAGCCGCCGGCGATGGCACCGCTCACCACGCCGGCGCCGCCGATCATGATCATCATGAAGGCCTTGATGGAGATCGGGCCGCCGATCCCCGAATTGATGCCGGTGATGGTGGCGAGGAGACCGCCGACGAAGCCCGCCAGCATGGCGCCGAGCGCGAAGCCGATCATCGTATAGCGGTTGACCTCGACGCCCATCAATTGCGCCGCCATGCGGTCCTGGGCGAGGGCGCGCATGGCGCGGCCAGGCTTGGTATATTTCATGAACAGGATGAAGCCCAGGATGATCGCCCCGGCGAGCAGCCCCACCAGGATGCGGTCATAGGGCAGGATGATGCCGAAATCGTTGAACACGCCCTTGACGATCTTCGGCACGCCGCGCTGCTTCTCGCCGAAGATCAGGAGGATGACGGCGTCGAAGAAGAAGGCGGTGGCGGCGGCGAGCAGCATCGTGCTTTCCTCGCGATGGCTGCGCCGGATGACGGTGCGGAACAGGAAGCGCTCCATGAAGCCGCCGATGATCGCCAGCGTGATGCCTGAGGCGATGACGGCGACAACGAAGGGCAGGCCCAATTGGCCATAGACCGCATAGGTGATGAATCCGCCCAGCACATACATCTGGCCATGGGCGAAATTCAGCACATTCATCAGGCCGAAAATCAAAGTCAGCCCAAGCGCCACCAAGGCATATTGGGCGCCGAGATATAGTCCGTTCGCGACAACCTGTTCCATCGGTCTCACTTGCGTCGGAATCGAAAGAGAAGGGCCCGGCCGAGCCGGACCCCACAAGGTTCGACGGCCGGGAGGCTAGTCTACGGTCCCGACAAACAGCGTCTGGAAGGCGCCGTCCTTATATTCGTTCACGACCATGGGGACTGCAAGCTGGCGTTTCTGGCCGAAGGATGTCACGCCGACATAAGAGAGCTTGGCGTCGCCCTTAAGGAAAGGATTCGGCGCCGAGAAGCTGTCCATCGTCTTCTTGAACTCCTCGACATTGTCGATTGCCTTGGGATTGGCCTTCAGCGTCTCAATGATATATTCGAGCGCATAGACCTTGGTGTTCGACTCGTCATTATATTCGCCGAACATCTTGGTATAGCGGTCGACGAATTCCTTCATCGTGTCCGAGGCGATCTCTGGCGTCGAGGCGCCGCCGACCGAGATGAAGCCGTTGGCGAGATCGCCCGCACCCTCCGACAGAACCTTGGCGTCTTGCGCGGTCTCGGCCGAGATCAAGCCCTCATAGCCGAGCTCGCGGGCGGAGCGGATGAGGAGCGGCGCATTGGCGGGCGCCACGCCCGACAGCACCAGGAGATCGGGTTTCAGCGCAACGATCGGCGTCAGCACCGGCGTGAAGTCACGCGTGTCGTTCTGATAGACGTCCTTGTCGGCGACGACCTCGAGGCCTAGCGCCTTGGCGGCGGCGACGCCAGAATCGCGCTGGCTCAGCGGATCGGATTCATTGGCCGCCACGAAGGCCACTTTCTTCACGCCCTTTTTGTCCATCAGATATTTGTAGATCGCCGGGCCCGACTGGTAGTTGGCGATCATGCCCAGCACGGCGTTAGAGGCCGGCTTGGTATAGAGCTCCTTCGGGAAGGCATAGGGGAAATAGATGATGTTGTTCTTCTCGGCCACAGGGCGAACCGCGGCGGCACCGTCATCGACATTGGGACCGACGACATAGTGGATGCCCTCCTGCGCCATCTTTTCCATGCCCTCGACGGCGCGCTTCGGGTCCTTCTGGTCGTCAAAGGTGATGATCTCGATCTCATAAGTCTTGTCGCCGATCTTCACCCCGCCGGTCTCATTGAGCCAGGCGGCGCGGGTCTGCATGGAGCGCACATTTGACGTGCCCCAGGCGGCGGCGGGGCCGCTGGTCACGCCGACAAAGCCGATCTTGAGCTTGGCATCGGCCGCAGCGGCGGGTCCCCCGGCGGCGGCAAGGGCGAAAACGCCAACAGCCCCGAGCAGGGTGCGGCGGGTCATCTGCGATTGAGTCATGAAAACCTCCTGATGCGAGCGCGTTTCCCATCCCTGGTCCTCAGGCTCCCGCCGCTAAGTTGCGGTCTCGTTGGTGAGCCGGGCCGGTGATCAAGTTGGACTTGATCGCAAAAATATGCAAATAAAAAACAACTGTGTATACAGTTGTGGGGAGCAAATAGGGGGCGAAAGAACCGGGCGGCCATGCGGATCAGGATCATCAATCCGAACACCACCCCATCCATGACCGCGACGATCGCCGAGGCAGCGAGGGCGGTTGTCGCCCCTGGCACAGAAATCGTGGCGGTTACCTCGCAAGCCGGTGCCGTCTCGATCGAAGGCCATTATGACGAGGCCATGAGCATCGTCGGGCTGGCCGACGCGATCAACCAGGATCCCGATGCCGATGCCTATGTTATTGCCTGTTTCGGCGATCCGGGTCTGCTGGCGGCGCGCGAGATCGCCAGAGGCCCGGTGCTCGGCATCGCCGAGGCGGCCATGCATGCGGCGAGTTTCGTCGCCACGGGCTTCTCGGTGGTGACGACACTCGAACGCACGCGGGTGATCGCCGAGCACCTGGTGCGCAATTACGGCATGGAACGCCACTGCCGGAGAGTGCGCGCCACCGACATTCCCGTTCTCGAACTCGAGAACCCAGCCTCCCAGGCCCGCGCGCAGATCCTGGCCGAATGCGAGAAGGCGATTTCGGAGGATAAGTCGGGCGCCATTGTCCTGGGCTGTGCCGGCATGGCAGACCTCGTACGTTATCTCGAAGAGAGACTCAGGGTCCCGGTCATCGACGGCGTCGCCGCCGCGGTCAAATTCGCCGAAGCACTTGTGGGACTTGGCCTCAGGACCAGCAAGACAGGCGATCTCGCTTATCCTCTGCACAAGCCCTATAAGGGCATGCTCTCCGGCTATGCGCCAAGGGCGCGCTGAGACAGGCAAGCGCTGCGCAATTCACTTATCCTTTTTTTGGCGCACAAACTCTCAACTTCCTCTTCTCTCGAAAGCCCGCCTGCTCAATCCGCGGCGCCGAACAGAGAGCGGAAATCCACCTTCTGGTGGATGTCGGTGAGGTCGGTTTGCGCCTCGATATGAAGCAGATGATGCTCCATATATTGCACCGTCTTGGCGACGTCGCGCCGCTTCATCGCATCGGCGATCTCGAGATGCTCGCTATGCGAGCAAGGAACGGCGCCCGGAGATTCATAGAGCGCGATGATCAGCGAGGTTCGCGAGACAAGTTCGTTGAGGAAATCGCCTAGCACTTTGTTGCCGCCGAGTTTCGCGAGCCGGCGGTGGAAATCGCCGGAAAGCTTTAGGCGCTCCTGCTTGTTGCCGGCTTCGAAGGCCAGCTGCTCCGAATTCGCGGTTGCGATCAGCTCGGCGATGTCGGCATCGGAAGCGCGCGCAACGGCTTTCTCCACGAGAATGCGCTCCACGACGCGACGCGCCTCGAACACCTGGCGGGCTTCCTCCGCCGTGGGCTTGGCGACCGATGCACCGCGATTGGGCACAATATCGACAAGCCTTTCGAGAGCGAGCTGCTGCAGCACCTTGCGGATGACCGTGCGGCTGACACCGAAGGCCATCGCCAGCGCATCCTCCTGGAGGGCGGTGCCCGGTGACAGGCTGTGGTCGATGATCGCGGCATAGAGATCGCGATGGACGCGCTTGTCGGTTTGCCCGAAGCGCTTCTGCGGAGGGTTCACGGCACCCTTGCGGGTCCGGATCGCTTTCTTTCGGGAGATCATGGAAATGGGCTCGAACCGGGAAATGTAAACACTTAAACCAATCCCATGTCCATGACGAGAAACAGCATGCTCAAGGTGATGAGCGAGAGCGCGGTGCCGACCGCGATGGCGCCTGAAACCGGCGCCGTTCCGCTGGCATAGCGCTGCGCGAAAAGATAGGCATTGGCGCCGGTTGGCATGGCGGCGAGCACAAGCGCGATCTCGGTCCAGAAGGGATCGAGGCCGACAATATGGCGGGCGATCACCCAAACGGCGAGCGGCAGACATAGAAGCTTGAGCATCATAAGGGTGATGATGCCGCGCCATTGGCCTTTGAGGCTGTAACCGGCGAGCGTCAGGCCGAGCGCCACGAGCGCCATCGGCACGCCTGCCTCACCCAGCATTTCGAGGAAGCGGTCAGGCACGGGATGAAGACCGAGGCCGGTGACGCGCCAGAACGTGCCCAAGAGCAGAGCGAGCACAATCGGATTGCGGATGAGCTGGCTCACCAATTGGCGGATCACTGCCAGGACGGAAGGCAGCTGGCCGCGTCCTGAAGATTTGATATGGAGGACGGCCGCGAGCCAAAGAATGGGCGCGTGGATCGAAAGGATAAGGCCCACCGGCAAAGCGGCGCGTTCGCCGAAATGCGCGACAGCGAGCGGCAGTCCGAGCATCGCGAGATTGCCGAAGGCAGCGCCCATGGCCGCCGAAGCGGGAACGGCCTCGATGAGCGAGGTGGTCCGCGCGATGATCGTGGTCACGATCCAGACGACAGCAATGCCGCCGAACAGCGACGCCCAGAGCGGCCAGGGCGACAGGCTCTGCTGGTCGATCACCGCCACAGTGCGGAACAGCAAAGCCGGCATGGCGAGATTGAACACGACCTGACTCAGGCCCTGGCCAGCGGCGGTGCCGATGAAACCTGTACGCGCGCAGACAAAACCGAGCGCGATCAGGCCGAAGACCGGGAGGATGGTAGTGAGGACGGAAGACATGCGAAGGCCCGGCACAGTAGAGCGGGATGCGGGGGATGGAAACCCGATTCAGCGAAAATCCCGTGTCACCCCGTGCTTTGAGTCGTTGCACAGGAGATGGTCGCGGCGCGCTCGCTTTCCCTCGCATCGATCAGCCTGACGAGATCGGTCATGATGCAATTCATGTCGAAATCCTTGGGCGTATAGACCTTGGCGACGCCCAGTTGCTTGAGCACCAGCACATCCTCAGGTGGAATGATGCCGCCCGCCACGACGGGCACGTGACCTAGCCCAGCGGAGCGCATGCGGTTCATCACATCGCGCACCAGCGGCACATGGGATCCTGAGAGAATGGACAGGCCGACGACATGCACGCATTGGTCGATGGCGGTCGTGACGATCTGCTCAGGGGTCAGGCGGATGCCGTCATAGGAGACCTCGAAGCCGCAATCGGCGGCCCTGACCGCGATCTGTTCGGCTCCGTTGGAATGACCGTCAAGGCCCGGCTTGCCGACCAGGAATTTGGGTCTGGTGCCAAGCTTGCGGGCGAGCGCCTCGACCGCCTGGCGCACATCGGCGATCGATTGCGAGGCCTCGCCCCGCATCAATAATGTGACGCCGGTGGGGGCGCGATATTCGCCGAACACAAGGCGCAACGTCTCGCTCCACTCGCCGGTGGTGACTTGGGCCTTGGCGCAAGCGATCGACGGCTCCATGATATTGCGGTTTTCGCGCGCCGCGGCTTCGAGTTTTTTCAATGCTGCCGTGACGGCCTTGGCATCGCGTGAGGCGCGCCAGGCTTTCAGCTTCTCGATCTGCTCATATTCGACCGCATCGGAGACGGTCATGATGGATTGGCCGTCTTCCACCGCCAAGGGTGAGGGCTCGGATGAGGTGAAGGCATTGACGCCGACGACCTTCGTTTCGCCCGCTTCGATCGCGCGTAGTCGTTCCGCGTTGGACTCAACAAGCGCCTTCTTCATATAGCCGGATTCGATCGCGGCAATGGCACCGCCGAGGGCGAGGACACGCCCGAGCTCGGCCCTGGCTTCCGCCTTCAGCGCTTCGACTTTGTTTTCGATCTCCTTCGAACCGTCGAAGATATCACCATAATCCAGAAGGTCGGATTCATAGGCGACGATCTGCTGCATGCGCAAAGACCACTGCTGATCCCAGGGCCGCGGCAAGCCTAAGGCCTCGTTCCAGGCCGGAAGCTGGACGGCACGGGCGCGGGCATTCTTCGACAGCACGACCGCCAGCATCTCAAGCAGGATGCGATAGACATTGTTCTCGGGCTGCTGTTCGGTTAGGCCTAAGGAATTCCCACAGCTCGGCGAAGGCCCGCATCTTGCAGATTTCGGTGATGAAGCGGATGCCGGCATTGACGAAGAAGGAGATGCGCCCGACCACTTGCGGGAACTCGCCATTCGGGATCGTGCCGCTCGCCTTGACGCCATCGAGCACGGCGATGGCGGTCGCGAGCGCGAAGCTCAGCTCCTGCACCGGTGTGGCACCCGCTTCCTGCAGATGATAGGAGCAGACATTCATCGGATTCCATTTGGGCAATTCGGCCGCCGCATAGGCGATCGTGTCGGTGATGAGCGCCATCGACGGCTTGGGCGGAAACACATAGGTGCCGCGCGAGAGATATTCCTTGATGATGTCATTCTGGGTCGTGCCGGAGAGAGAGGCGCGCGGTGCTCCTTGCGCATCGGCTGTGGCGACATAGAGGGCAAGAAGCCACGCCGCCGTCGCATTGATCGTCATCGAGGTATTCATCTGGTCGAGCGGAATGTCCTCGAACAAGGCTTTCATGTCGCCCAGATGGGAAATGGGAACACCAACTTTGCCGACTTCGCCCCGGGCCAGAATGTGGTCGCAGTCATGACCGGTCTGGGTCGGCAGATCGAAGGCGACGGAGAGGCCGGTCTGGCCCTTGCCGAGATTGGTGCGGAACAGCCGGTTGCTTTAGGCCGCGGTCGAATGGCCGGCATAGGTTCGGAAGATCCAGGGACGATCACGCGTCATGGTCCATGAAAGCACGGGTCATTTTGCGGCGCTACAATTCCTTCGCCGCAAAATAAGGCAAATATCGTATGGGCAGTTCTGCCCAAAACCGCGGCAAACTGTCATGATGGACTGTTAGCAGGCGCGGCGGACTTTTGTTGCATTGCGAAATGGTCTAGCCTCCCGCCTATTGGGGGAACGGAGGACCATCATGAGCGCCAAGGTCAAGACCACGCTTCGCGAGGCTGCCGCCAATGCCAATCAGCCAGTGAAGGACCTCTATGAGATCGGCGAGATCCCGCCGCTCGGCCATGTGCCGGCGAAAATGTATGCCTGGACAATCCGTCAGGACCGGCATGGTCCGCCCGACAGCGCCATGCAGATTGAAGTCGTGCCTACCTGGACGATCGGCGAAGACGAGGTACTGATCCTGGTGATGGCGGCGGGCGTCAATTACAATGGCGTTTGGGCCGCGCTTGGCAAACCGATCTCACCGATCGATGGCCACAAGAATCCCTATCATATCGCGGGCTCCGATGCGTCCGGCATCGTCTATGCCATCGGCGCCAAAGTGAAACGCTGGACGGTCGGCGATGAGGTCGTCATCCACTGCAACCAGGATGATGGCGATGATGAGGAATGCAATGGCGGCGATCCGATGTTCTCGCCCTCGCAGCGCATCTGGGGCTATGAGACTCCTGACGGATCCTTTGCCCAGTTCGCCCGCGTGCAGGCGCGCCAGCTGCTGCCGCGCCCCAGACATCTCTCCTGGGAAGAATCGGCCTGCTACACGCTGACTCTGGCGACCGCCTATCGCATGCTGTTCGGCCATCGCCCGCACACGCTGAAGCCCGGCCAGAATGTTCTCGTCTGGGGTGCTTCAGGCGGCTTAGGCTCGATGGCGGTGCAATTGATCGCCACCGCCGGCGGCAATGCCATCGGCGTCATCTCAGACGATGATAAGGCTGATTTTGTGATGTCGCTCGGCGCCAAGGGCGTCATCAACCGCAAGAACTTCAAATGCTGGGGCGAGATGCCGAAGGTCGGCACCAGCGAGTATAATGACTGGCTCAAGAATGCGCGCGATTTCGGCAAGGCGATCTGGAATTTCACCGGCAAGGGCAACAATGTCGATATGGTGTTCGAGCATCCGGGCGCCACGACCTTCCCGGTCTCGGTACTGGTTGTGAAGCGCGGCGGCATGGTCGTCATCTGTGCCGGCACCACCGGCTATAATCTCACCATGGATGCGCGCTATCTGTGGATGCACCAGAAGCGCGCGCAGGGTTCCCATTTCGCCAATCTCATGCAGGCCTCGAGCGCCAACCGGCTGGTGCAGGCGCAGCGCATCGATCCCTGCATGTCGGAAGTCTATGCATGGAGCGACATCCCGAAGGCGCATATGAAGATGTGGAAGAACGAGCATCGGCCCGGCAATATGGCGGTGCTGGTGTCGGCACCGCACACCGGCCTCAAGACCTTCGAGGATGTGATCGAAGCCTCGGCGTCTTAAGGCATCCTCATGCTGAGGTGCGAGCGTAGCGTGCCTCGAAGCATCCATCAGGATAGAGCGAGTCTATTGCGCGAGACCCTTCGAGGGCCGCTTCGCGGCCACCTCAGGGGTGAGGGTGGATAGTGTGCGCGTAAACTCATCGGGTTTCCGTTCATGAATGAGGACCGGTTGCCGGTTGCAAGCTTGCGCAATCTCGGGCCGAAATCCGCTTTGGTATTGGCACAATCCGGGATCAGGACTATTGCCGAATTGCGTCTGCTGGGTGCTGCGAAAGCCTACAGCCGAGCGAAAGCTTTCGCGCCGCGTTCGGTCTCGCTCAATCTTCTCTGGGCGATTGCTGCCGGACTCGAAGACCGCGACTGGCGCGAACTCAGTCCTCAAGAAAAATCATCACTCCTTGCTCAGATCCGCCTTCTCCGCTGAAGGTTTGCGATGCTGACGCGCCAGCGCGATGACGCGATTGAGCTCGCCGCCGAGGATGAGGGCGAGGGCGGAGAGATAGATCAGGAACATCGCGGCAAAGAGACCGGAAAGGCCGACATAGGTCGAGGCGAAGGTGGCGAAGTTGGCGAGGAAATACGAATAGACGCTGGAGAGGAGGAGCCATACCAACACGGTGAGGATGACGCCGGGCATCAGATAGCCGAGCTTCACGCGCCTGGCTGGCAGGATCAGATGGGCGAGAAAGAGACCGATGATGAGGATGATGATGGCGAGCGGATAGCGGTAGCGGTCGAAGGTGGAAATGAGATCGTTGAAGGCCGGCGCATAGGTGCTGATAAAATGGGTGGCGGTCGGGGCGAAGACGATCAGCACCGCCAGCGCCAAAAGCAGGAAGGCCGATCCCACCACAAACAGCGCCATGATGGCATAGAGCAGGAAGGGGTTGCGGTCCTCCGTCAGACCGTAAGCACGGTTGAGCGCTACGCGAACGCTGTCGACGCCGCCCATGGCACTCCACACCGTGAGGATGGCGGAAACACTCAGCAATCCGGTGCGCGGATGGGTCAGAAGCGAATTGATCTCGGGCGCCAGCGGAGCCACGAATTCCTTGGGCGCCACGCTCAGGAGATAGGTGACGATGCGCGAGGCAAGCTCGGCACTGCCAAAAAAACCGGCCAGGGCGGTGAGGAAAATCAAAAAGGGAAAGA
>VAZZ01000070.1 GCA_005884715.1 Alphaproteobacteria bacterium
CTCGACGAATTGATCTCGATGGTCGAGCCTCGGAACTCGTCGACATAGAAGACGAAGAACGCCGCCATGTAGAACGATACGAGCCTGATGAATTCTCCGGCCATATTGGGCGGCAGGTCCTTGCGGTAAGGCCCGAGCGCTACGAGCCCGACCGAGCGCACATTGGTGTGCTGGTTGATGAGACTCGCGAAGCGTTGCCGCATCTGGGCCTTGCCGGCCCCGCTATTGGCGAGTCTGATCACGCTTGAGCCGACCGTCATGACATATTTCTCGGCCGGCGAAAGTGCATATGCCGCGCGTCCGGCGAGTGTTGTCGTTGCCAGCAGTATCACCATGCCCATGAGGCCGCGCCGGCTCAATCGGCTATTGGAAATTTCGTCGCTCATCCCTGTTCCGTCGGTTATAGCTTCCACTCAGGCCGAGAATTTCTGCCAGAGATGACGGGTTCTATGCAAGCCGAGACTTGATGAAGACCCTATGACGGTTCACTGCCTGAGATAGTCGAGCAGCGCCGACATCTTGCCGTTGTTCTTCTTGAGCACCGAGACGAAGTTTGTTTTTTGGGTCGAGGCCAGCCAGATGCCGTCGACATTCACATCGAAGATGCGGTAGCCGCCGCCGCGCTTTACCAACCGCCATGTCACCGGCACCCCGTTGCCGCCGCCGAAATTGAGGATGCTTCTGACCAGAACGCTGTCGCCGGCATCCTTGGTGTCCTTGACTTCGAGCGCCTGTCCGGCAAGCTTCTTGGCGTTCTGCTGGAAGACCTTGGCGATGTAATTCTCGACCAGGCTGTAATATTCCGCCTTCACGTCGCCGGTAAGGCTCTTGCGATAAGGGCCAAGCGAATAGATGGCAATGGCCGCGATATCGGCATTCGCCCTGAGCAGCGAGCGGAACTGGGCGACCGAATTGTTCCGGGCGGCAACGATGACGCCGTTGCCGATCTTGGTGACATAGCTTTCAGCCGGAGATGCCCCGAAGGCCAGAGATGGTGCCAGTGCCATGGGAACGGCCAGAGACAGGAAAAGGCGACGGCTAAAGGGCCGGACAATGTCAGTCATCGGAGGAGATCCTCAATAGGGGTTGAGGGTTTGCGGGATCGTCGTCGGCGGCAAGCTGTTGACACCGGAACCCGGATCATATCCGGCGGCTTCGTTGGCAATCTCGGCTTGCCGCATTTGCGCATAGAGATCTCGGACGCTGGCGTACAAATCAGGCGAATTTTTGCGCAAATTGTCATAGTCCTCGAGGATCGCCTCGCGGCCTACCACGATTTGCGTGCCGACCGGGATTGATTTTTGCCATAGCGGTGCGTCATAAAGAATCCAGGTCATCGGATTGACCGCGCGCGGATTGCTCGGCCCAAGCACCGGCAGCACCAGATAGGGACCTGGGCCAACCCCCCAGGTGCCAAGTGTCTGGCCGAAATCTTCACGATGAAGTGGTTCGCCTAGCCCGGTCGCGTGATCGAATATACCGCCGATCCCCAGCGTGCTGTTCACCATGAAACGCTTGATAGTGTTCGCGGCCGCTTCCGAATTGCCCTGCAGAATGTCGTTGGTGAGCGTTATCGGCGTCGCCAGGTTGTTGAGCACATTCGTCACGCCCGTGCGGATGGGTGCCGGAACAACGGCGTGGTAGATTCGCGCCGAAGGTTCCACGATCAGGTGATCGATCAGCACATTGAAACCGAATACGACGCGGTTAAGTCCTTCGAACGGATCCTCCTGCGCTTCGACGAGATCGCCCGGCACGTTGCCTTCATCATTTGCCGAAAGATCCCTCGGGACCTGAACGCCATCGACGACATCGATACCGGGAACCGCGGCCGCGGGTTCAATGATCACCCGCATGCTGGGATCACTCTTATAAGCCTGGGCGGCGGTGCGTTTCTTCTTGCGCTCCTCGGAGGGTTTTAGCGAAAGGGGCGTGCCCTTGAAGGCTGATTTGTCGGCTTGGCGTTCCGCCGAGGCGGTACCTGGAGACAGGACGAAAAGCGCAGCACAGCAGACGCATCCCATCATGCGCTGCAAATAGACGCTCTTTCGGTTCTTCCCCGCCCGGACCATTGCGACTCCTGTTCGCCCACTGTAGCGCATTTTCCCCGAATGCGGCCACTAATTATGTGACGCTACATTGCATGCTTGTGACCTGACTTAGGCCTTTTTTAGGTTAACAGCTCGCTAACGTTGATTTTGACATAAAGATATGTTTATGTGAGCATGTCAATGGAAAAGCCAATGGATGAACTTCTTGCCGGAATGCGGGCCATCGCCGAGACGACGCGGCTCCGGTTGCTTTTTGTCTTGTCGCATGGCGAATTCAATGTCAGCGAGCTGACCCAGATTCTGGGCCAGAGCCAGCCGCGGGTAAGCCGGCATCTCAAATTGATGGCCGAGGCCGGTCTTCTGTCAAGGTACAAGGAGGGAAGCTGGGTTCTCTTCCGCTTGAGCGAGCAGACCCGGGGCGCCGCCTTGGCACGGGCGGTTGTCGATCTTTTGCCGGGCGCTGATTCGATACTGGTCAGCGACATCGCCCGCATGGAAGAAATCCGCCGGCAGCGCGCGGAGAATGCTGCCGCCTATTTCCGCACCAACGCGCCCAACTGGGAGAGGCTGCGCTCGCTCCACATCAGTGAAACCGCTGTCGAGGCCGCCATGGTCGAGATGGCCGGTGATGACGATCTTGGCAACTTCCTGGATCTCGGCACAGGTACCGGGCGCATATTGTCGCTCTTCGCGCGGCGCGCCGCACAAGCTACCGGCATCGATCAAAGCCGCGAGATGCTGATCGTTGCGCGCGCCAATCTCGAAGCCGCGGGCCTGCGCCAGGCCCAGGTTCGCCAGGGCGACATCTATGCCCTGCCCTTCCCCTCGGCTACCGCCGATTTCGTGACTATCCATCAGGTCTTGCATTATCTCGATGACCCGGCCCGCGCCTTGACCGAAGCGGCGCGCATCCTGAAGCCAGGCGGTCGCCTGCTCATTGTCGATTTCGCGCCCCATGAGCTTGAGCATTTGCGCGAACAGCATGCTCATCGCCGCCTCGGCGTCGCTTCCGACATCATGGCCTCGTGGCTGAAACGCGCTGATCTGCGCTTGATCGAGGAAAAGACCTTGCCGCCGCCCAGGAGCAATGGTTCATCAGGCCTCACCGTTTCACTGTGGCTGGCGCAACGTCCGGCCACTGACATTGCGAGAATCGGACGCATTGCCGGGAATCGCGTGGAAGGAAATCTGACGTGACGAGCAAACCTGAGCTCAGGATCTCTTTCGAATTTTTTCCGCCGAAGCCCGGCGAGGCTTCCGATAATTTCTGGAAAGTCATCAAGAAGCTCGAGGAGATGAAGCCGCTTTTCGTCTCGGTGACCTATGGCGCCGGCGGCACGACCCAGGAGCGCACGCTGGGTACGGTGAATTCCATCCTGGAGCGCACCTCGCTGGCTCCGGCCGCCCATCTCACTTGTGTCGGCGCCACGCGCGCGGAGGTCGATAGCGTCGTGCGCGGCTATTGGCAGGCCGGCATTCGCCATATCGTCGCATTGCGCGGCGATCCCCCGGGCGGTGTCGGTGGCCGCTTCGTGCCGCACCCTCAAGGTTATCGCAATGCCGCAGATCTAGTGCGGGGCATTCGCGAGATCGCACCCTTCGAGGTTTCCGTTTCAGCCTATCCTGAAAAGCACCCGGATGCGGTTTCGATCGAAGAGGATCTGGCATTCCTCGCCGACAAGGCCGAGCATGGCGCGACACGCGCTCTGTCGCAGTTCTTCTTCAACAATGCCGCCTTCCTGCGCTTCCGCGACCGGGTCTTCGCGCGCGGCATCGAGATCGAACTTGTGCCGGGCATCCTGCCGATCACCAACTTCGCCAGGGTGAAGGAGTTCGCGTCGAAATGCGGCGCCTTCCTGCCTCCCGGCCTGGCCCAGCGCTTTCACGGCCTCGATGCCGATCCCGAGACGCGCAATCTGGTGGCGGCCATGGTGGCGGCCGAGCAGATCGATTTCCTGCGCCGCGAAGGCGTCGACAGTTTTCATTTCTATACGTTGAACCGGGCCGATCTCGTTTATGCGATCTGCCGCGTCGTGGGCCTTGGTGAAGAGGCCGAGGCGGCCTGAGCAGTTTTCGGATCCATCCTAAGCGCGAAGCGAAATCAGTTCTTCCAGTCTTCCATTTCGTTGCGGCCCCAGACCTTGGCGATGGCGGGATGCGCCGTTACGCGATCATACATCTGGCGCAGATTGGGGTGCTTCCTGAAGAAGGCTGGAACATCGAAATTCCAGGTTGCCTGCATGGCGGCATAGATGTCCGCGACGCTCATTTTGTCGCCGAGGATATAGGACTTGTCGCCAAGTGCTGCCGCATAGATCTCCCATTCCTTGGCCATGCGGGCAAGCGCTGCGGACTTGACCCATTTGCCGCCATTCTGGTCCGCCGTGTAGCGGTTGGGATAATAGGCGCAAAGACCGGTCATGTAGATATTGGTGGCGAGATACACCATCCAGCGCAGATAGCGGGCGCGCTCTGCTGATGAGGGCTGGGGCGCCAGATCGGCCTTGGCATATTTGTCGGCAAGATAAAGCGAGATTGCCGCCGACTCGGTCATGATCTCACCGTCGGGCAGACGAAGCACCGGCACTTGCCCCAGCGGATTGACGCAAGCAAGCTTTTCCGACACTTGCCCGTCCTGCGATCGCTCGACGAGTTCGACCTCATAGGGCACTCCCGCCGCTTCAAGAATGGCCTCGACCACGACTGAGCCCGACCCCGGGCGCCCATAAAGTCTGTACATGAAATTCCCCTTGGCAAGCCTTCACGAAAGCAATTTTCTACCCTTCGATTGGAAAAGTCACTTGCTTGTGCTGCATGGGCGTTTGAAAGTAACGCGGGAGAGCGGCGGAATATGAGCAAGCGTGGAGGCCGGGGAAAAGATCAGACAGCCGGCGAAAAGCCGGTGCGCTTCTCCTATTCGACCGCCGACCAGCCGCTCTTGCAGCGCACTGTCAAGCCGCCTTGCGGCTGCTCAGGATCGGCATCGAAGTCGATCGTTCCTTGCTTGCGCTCTGTCCGCCGGATGGGCCGGTCGTGTTCATCGCCAATCATCCCTATGGTGTCTTGGACGGCATAAGCCTCGCCTGGCTGTCGACGCTGGTCAGGCCTGATACCAAGGTGCTCGCCAATTCGGTGCTCTGCCAGATCCCGGAAGCCCGCGACAATCTGCTGCCGGTCGATTTCGCCGGCACCCGCGAGGCCCGCGAAACCAATGTGCGTTCAAGATATGCCGCGCAATCATGGCTGCGTACCGGCCATGCGATCGGCATCTTTCCGGCCGGCGGCGTGTCGACCAGCGAGCGCCCGCATAAGGGCCCGGCGGTCGAGCTGCCCTGGGCTCCCTTCACGGCGAAACTTATCCGGGCTTCCCGCGCGGTCGTCGTTCCGGTGTTCTTCGTCGGGCAGAACAGCCGGCTGTTCCAGCTGGCGAGCCATGTCAGCGATACGTTGCGCCTGTCGCTGGTGTTCCGCGAGACGGCGCGGCGCATCGGGACACGCCTCACCATGCGGATCGGCAAGCCCATCGCCTTTTCTGAAATCGCCCATATCGAGGATCGCGGCGAATTGGTGAAGGAATTGCGCCGACGCACATTCGCTTTGGCCGAACCTGGCGACATCAAGGGCGCCAGACCCGACCATCATTTGCGCGAGATCCGCAAATGGGTGCCGAAAGAAGACGATTGACGCGTGAAACCCCCACTCCAGCCTGAGGTGCAAGCGTGCGGCCATCCCCCAATCCCGTCATGGCCGTGGTCAAGCCCGGCCATGACGGGTTGGGAAGTGTAGCGCGAGCTTTGGCGTCATCTTTCGTCGATCAACCTACTTCACGCAGACGATGAACAGGCGCGGGAAGCGCAACAGCACTTTCCCGTCATGCTCGGGCGGATAGGCCTTGGCGATGCGCTCCCGATAGAGGGCAAGAAAGGCTTCCCGCTCGGCCGCATCCAGGGGATCGATATAAGGCTTGAGGCCCGTGCCCTTCAGCCATTCGACGATGCCTTGCGCACCCTCGAGCGGGTGATTGTAGATCGTGTGCCATATATCGATCCGAGCCGCATGGGGCTTGAGCTCATCATAATAGGCACGCGGGGAAGAAAGGCAGTCGCGCACCCGACCGAGGCTCTTGAGCTTGTCCACCCACGAACCCGCGAGTGCCGTCTCGCGCATGGCGACATGGGAGGGTTCGTTGAGATTGTCCGGCATCTGGGCAGCCAGCACTGCATCCTCGCTGAGCGCCGTAAGCAGGCGCTTAAGGACCTGCACATGATCGGGCACCCACTGGAAGACCGCATTGGCGAAAAGGAGATCGGGCTTTTCTTTCGGTTGCCAGTTCGCGAGATCGGCTTCGGCAAACTCTGCCTTGGGATGGGATCGGCGCGCCTTCGCCAGCATATCGGGCGATGAATCGACGCCGATGATGCGCGCTTGCGGAAAGCGCTCGATCAGCAGTTCTGTCGAATTGCCCGGCCCACAGCCAAGATCATAGGCGAGGCGGGGCTGATCGAGAGGCACATGTGCCAGGAGATCGCGTGCGGGACGCGTGCGCTCATCGGCGAATTTGAGATATTGTTCTGCGGACCAGTCAGCCATGCCGGCTTATGACATGGCTGACTGCCGAGATCACGATCACTTTCTACAGAGCTGCCAAAACTCGCGAATGTGATCCGGCTCATAGACTCAGGAAAATCCTGGCCGGCGCGCCAGCCTTCATTCAGCGATTACCTGTCCGGAGCCGCCGAGTTCCGCTGGAAAGTCTTTCAGCTTCGGCAGGCCGTCGCGCATCGGCAGCACTGTCTCGGCGTAATTGACATGAACGCCGGCTTTGAAGGGGAGCGTTGGGATCGTCGCGGCGAATACGTCGACGAGGCCAATCGGCGGATGATCGGTCATCAGATGCCCGCCGCATCTCGAGCAGTATTTGCGCTGGCTCATCTTGGTCTTCTGATAGGTCGCCACATGCTCGGCACCGGATCTGATCCGCACCGCATCGGGCTTCCATAGGCTGAAGGCGTTCACCGGTCCGCCGGACCACGACCGGCAGGAACTGCAATGACAATAGCCCATGGCCTCCGGCGACCCGATGACCTCAAGCTTAACCGCACCACAAAAACAGCTTCCAATATGAGACATGATGTTTTCCTTACTCA